>NZ_JAGPYA010000060.1:0-43938 GCF_018070245.1 Micromonospora sp. M61
CGCGATCGGGCAGACGACGCAGCTGCTGCAGTACAAGGGCGCTGAGCCGTCGGGCGCTTCCGACAAGACGTCCTACACCTACAACCGCTCCGGCCAGCTCGCGACGGTCACCGACCCCGCCGGCAACGTCTGGAAGCACGAGTACGACCAGCTCGGTCGGAAGGTCAAGTCGATCGACCCGGATGCGGGTACGTCGACGATGACCTACGACAATCTGGACCGGCTCACCAGCACCACAAATGGTGTGCAGCAGACGATCAGCACCACCTACGACGCGATCGGACGGAGGACGGCCAGCTACAAGGGGACCGCCGAGACCGGCACGCTCCTCAGTAGCTGGATGTACGACATTCAGAGGCTCGGGACGCTCTCGATGACGAGCCGGTTGATCGACGGGGCCGAGTACGCCACGTACTACACCGGCTACGACGTGTTCTACCGGCCGCACAAGACCGATTACCAGGTGCCCGCGCACGCCGGCACCGAACTCGCGGGGTTCTACAGCTTCGCGGCGGAGTACAACGAGGACGGCACCGTACGAGCGACGGGTATGTCCGGCGGTGGTGGCTTGCCGATCGAGAGCATCGCCTACACCTACGACGCTATGGAGCGGCTGACCGCGACCGAGGGCGCCGTGCCGTACCTGACCGACGTCGACTACTCGGCCACCAGTGAGGTCATCCAGACCGAGGCGAAGCTCGGCGACAACAAGGTCTGGTCGACCTACGGGTACGAGCAGGGCTCCAAGCGCCTCACCAACCAGCGGTTGGATCGCAGCGGTGCCCCGGTCATCGACATCGACGCCCAATACAGTTACGACGCGTCCGGGAACATCACCCAGATCGCCGACACGCCCTCGGGTACCCGGGACGTGCAGTGCTTCACCTACGACTACCTGCGCCGCATGGAGCGGGCCTGGACGTCGGCGAGCACCGCCACCGACCCGTGCGCCGGAGGTCCGTCGAGCACGGGTGTGGGTGGTGTGGCTCCGTACCACCACGCCTACACCTACGACGTGGTGGGCAACCGCAAGACCGAGTCGCAGTTCGCCGCCAACGGCACCTCAATCAAGGAGCGGGCCTACACCTACCCGGCCGCGGGCCAGCCGCAGCCGCACACCCTGCGCTCGATGACCGAGACGACGTCTGCGGGGTCGAAGCTCCACGAGTACGGCTACGACGCCGCCGGCAACACGACACGTCGCACCAAGGTCGGCGAGGACCAGACCCTGAAGTGGGACGTCGAGGGCAACCTCGAGTCTGTCACCGACGCCGCAGGTAAAAAGACCAGCTTCCTGTACGACGTCGACGGCTCCCGGATGCTCCGCAAGGAGCCGAACGCCACCACCCTCTACCTGCCGGGCATGGAGATCCGGCTCGACCACACCACCAAGGCGACAGACGGCACCCGCTACTACCCCCTGCCGGGCGGCGGCACGATCGTCCGCAAGCTCAACGGCCTGCACTACGTCGCCTCCGACCATCACGGCACGGGCCAGGCGACGGTCGACGAGAACGGCGGCATCGTGCACCGGCGGACCACGCCGTTCGGTGAGAGCCGTGGCACGCCGCCAACACCTGGGCAATGGCCGACGGAGAAGGGTTTCGTCAACGGTAACCAGGACTCGACCACCGGCCTGGTGAACATCGGTGCCCGCGAGTATGACCCGGTCACCGGCCGGTTCATCTCCGTCGACCCGATCATCGACAACACTGACCCGCAGCAGATGCACGGGTACGCGTACGCCAACAACAACCCGATCTCGTTCTCTGACCCCGACGGCCTCAAGGCGTGCTCCGACGACGCCTGCGGTCCCGGTGCCGACTACGAGGACATGTACGGCAACTACCACGACGTCAAGGGACACAACGACGGTTGTGGTGGCTGCTCGGGCGCGTACGACCCGGACGAGCCGACGAAGAACGTCTGGAACAATCCTCGGGCGAGCGAGGCGGACAAGGCTCGGGCGGCTGCGGCCGCAGCGGAGAAGGAGCGCCAAGCGCGTATCGCACGGGCAAAGCAGAAGTTGCTGAACGCTGCCAAGGCTCTCGCCAAGATCATGATGGACGAGCTGGGCATCACCGATGCCCTGGACTGCTTCATGAAGGGAGACATGGGCGGCTGTCTCAACACCGCCCTCAACGTCGCCAGCGCCGCCCTCGGTGGCGCACTGGGCAAACTCGCCGCACGCTACGGGGCGCCTTGGAAGTGGGAGAAGGCTGCCAGGCTTGCAAGCAGATCCAAGAATCTTCTCGGAGATCTGGTCAGTGGCGTCAAAGACTTCCTCAAGTTAAGCAAGTCATGTAACAGTTTCATCCCTGGAACTCTGGTCCTCATGGCCGACGGTACGCGGAAGCCGATTGAGGACATCAAGGCTGGTCAGGTTGTCCTAGCCACCGACGTGCTGACTGGCGGCACCGTCGCCAAGCAGGTGGTAGCAACCATCATCGGCTCAGGAGACAAGAGCCTAGTTCGGATTGCAGTCCGCCCTGCCGGGGAGGAAAACAGTTCCGGCAGCGTGGTAGCCACGGATGGACATCCGTTCTGGGTGCCCGAACTGCACGAATGGGTGGACGCTGCGAACCTGCAGGTTGGCCAGTGGCTCCGCACTTCGGCGGGCACCCATGTTCAAGTCGCCGCAATCGCGCGGTGGATGACCCAGGAGACCGTGTACAACCTGACGGTCGACGACATCCACACGTACTATGTACTGGCAGGGGTCTCTCCAGTACTTGTTCATAATGCAACACCTGGTCAGAAGTGTGATCTTACGCTGGGTGCTGGTCCGAATGCCCGTGAGGGCGTTGCCCTGGTTAATGGTGATATTGAAGCAGACGGCGTTCGAGATTTGATCAATGAATCAGGAAACGCCCATGGCTGCCACACCTGCGACGCAAGGACCCCCGGCACTAAGGAGGGGGACTGGATCCCGGACCACCAGCCCCCAACTAGTCTGATCACTCTCGACTCCCCCCAGACGGCTTATCCTCATTGCCTACCCTGCGCTAGGAGGCAGGGTGGGGTCGTCTCACAACTTGTACAAGAGAAGAGTGCGAAGGAATGGTAGCTCGTAGCCCTGTGGTTGCGTTTCTTGCAAAGATCGAGCATGGATGCCTGATCTTGCAGGATGCAGGGAGTGCTGATGACGTCAGCGACTGGGATCCGGCGTCGAGCACCTGGTATCAAGAGGGTAGTTCGCTCATCTTCGGTGTTCAGGCCGGCGTCGATGGTCCTGTCGAATGCGAGGTATGGAAGGCCGTCCCTCCCTCGACGCTTCCTGCGAAACTCTTCGAAGTGTCGCTCCCGTGTCCGTCTGGATGGTTCATATTGCACGACCCGAACAACTATGCTCGGATGCAATTCTTGGGGTTCCGTCGATCTGCGGTCTGCTCCGTGATGGTGGATGACCCGCAGTTTCCGTCGAAGGTGCAGATCTTGTTGCGGGAAGAGGGGGAGGCGGCTTCCTGACGCTGGAGGACCGGGCGAGGATCTATCACTGAATCTCGCCTGTCTCTCATGGAGGCATGAGAGGGGCCTTCCGTTGGGTTGCATCCCTTGTGTGCGCAGTCGAGAGGCCCCGTCAGGTGTCCTGGCGGGGCCTCTCGAGGTCCAACGGCGAGAGCCGACGGCGATGTCAGTGGACGTTGGTTCCGCTCGGCGAAAATCGTTGTGCTCGTTGTGGGCAGAATCGTCGTTGAGGGGACGGTTGCAGACGCCCGGCGCGGCCTCTCGAACTAGGCAACGCCGGGCCTCCGGACAACGTCAATGGATGCCGCCAGTCGTGCTCAGGTGCGGGAGCAGGTGGCCCCGTTGAGCGAGAAGCTGGTCGGGGATGAGTACGACCCGCTCAGCGTCCCCTGATAGCCGAAGCTGGCCGTGCCGCCGGGTGCGACCGCCCCGTTGTGGCCGGTGTTGCGAGCGGTCACCGTCGACCCGCTCTGACTCACCGTGGCGTTCCAGGCGTTGGTGACCTGCTGCCCACTGGGAAGGCTGTAGGTGAGCGTCCACCCGTTGATCGCGCTGGACCCGGTGTTGGTGATCTGCACGTCGGCCGTGAACCCGTTGTTCCACGAGTTCGCCGTGTACTTCACCGCGCAGGCCGCATTGCCCGGCGGCGGGGTGGTCGGCGGCGGGGTGGTGGGGTTGCCGCCGCCGTTGACCGCGGTCGAGAACGACGTCACGGCCATGCCGCTGTGAAGCAGCTGCGTGGGGTTACGAAAAGCTTCTGTCGGCCGGCGGCGCCGAGGCGGGCGCCCGGTCGGACAACATGACAGGAGAGTGCGTGGAGATCACTGGAGTGGACACGCTCATTATGGTGCCTTTCGACGGGCGGCCATCCGTGGCCGCGTTTGTCCATGGCATGCGGCGGCTGTGGCCGTCCGCCCTCATCGGCTTCGACGATGGCAAGGGGACGACGGCTACCGATCTCGCCGACGCCACCAGCTTTCCCGCTCATGGCGAACTGACGTTCGCCCGCGACGGGGCGATGGACGAGCATTGGGAGAAGGGCGGATATGCCCCGATGTCGGACGGCTCCGGGCCAGTCGCACTCTTCTATGAGATTCACCGAAGTCTGGTGGTAGAGGTAGACGTTGCCGGCGACGGTGGCCTGGACGACGGTCCGCTGTCAGGATGGACCGAGGTCGAACTGGCTATGCCGGAGGCGACGGCGTTTACGCTGGTCACCCATGCCGCTCCGATCGAGGACGCCTTCTGCGCCACGATCCTGACACTTTTGCGTGAGAGTCTGGGCTACCGAGGAGCGGTGACTGAATAAGGAATGCGCCGCCGGTGGCGCAAGCTGAGATGAAGATTCAGACCGATTCACAATTCCCTGGACAAAATCTCTGTGATATCTAGCTAGTCTGATTGGAGGGCGGCGGAGTGGATGAGTTCGAAGGATTGATCGCGGAGCTGCAGGCGCTTGGGCCGGCGGACTTCGATCTCGGCAACGAGAGTAGCGCGGGGTGGGGCCGCCTGGGTGAGGTGTGTGACCGTCTCGTGGATCACTTCGACATTCAGGCGTTTGCTCCGCCGCTCTTCGCCTTCCTTGAGCGGCTTGATGGCTCAGATATTGGCGCCCCGGGGCCAGTCGTGCATGCTCTCGAAAGTGCGGGACCTCTGCATCTCCCTTACCTTTGGGAGTCGATGCGGCGGAAGCCGACCGCGTTGGGTGCGTGGATGGTGAACCGCGTGCTCAACACCAACCCACCGGATGTCGGTCGTTGGCTAGACCTGCTTGCTTCAGTGGATGGGCATTCCAAGGCTTCGGAATCTGCAGTCAATGAGGCCCGGGAATTCCTGCGATATCAGCGGTCCAAGGGTCGTTGATTTGTAGTCGAGACTGACATTGCGTCAACGCCGACTACTAATAGACGCGTGCAGTGAAGACTGCGGGTGAAAGCAAATTTGGCTCACCCCGCAGTCTTCACGTCGCCCTCAGCTCCTTGAGCAGGTGGCCCCGTTGAGCGAGAAGTTGGTCGGGGACGAGTACGGCCCGTTCAGCGTCCCCTCGTAGCCGAAGTTGGCCGTGCTGCCAGGTGCAAGGGACCCGTTGTAGCCGGCGTTGCGGACGGTCACCGTTGAGCCGCTCTGGCTGACCGTGGCGTTCCACGAGTTGGTGACCTGCTGCCCACTGGGCAGCTGTAGGTCAGCGTCCAACCGCTGATCGGGCTGGACCCGGTGTTGGTGATCTGCACGTCGCCGATGAAGCGGAGGTCGTCGCCGCTACGGCACAGCATCCCCTTGGCTCCAGGTAATGGGGATGGATGCCACGCATATGCATCTAGGTCAGTCCTTCGGACCGCTGCAGATCTTCTCGTTGCCGCTGCTTCGGCAGGTGGATCGCGCCGTCGGCGGGGTTGCGGCACGGCATGATCACCTAGGGTTGCGCTGGCAGCCCTACCGACCTCCTTACGTCGGTCAGCGGGTTAGGAGACCTCCCTTGGGCGACCTTCGAGCGATTCTGCGATTCTGCCCAGATGAGTCAGGAGCAAGCGCAGGTGCTGTCCCGTGGCACCAACTGTGCCGTCGTACAGCTGGTGGGTAGGGCGTTTCCCGGCATCTGTCTGCAGGGCGATACGTTCGCTGCCCTGTTGATGCAGCTGGAGGAGGCGGCTCGTCTACTGCGCCATGACCCCGGCGCCCCCGCAGCTCTCGACGAGCTCGACGACGCCGTCGGCGAGGCAGAGCGCTTCCTCGGCTTCTACGAAACGACGCTTTCGGAGCGAGGGATCCGGCGCCCGTACTGAGGCGGCGGCCACCAGCGGCAGAGACATCGAAGACCACCGCCGGTCGGCCCAACACAGCGGCGAGTGGCACCTCACCGTCGTCGAACTACGAAGGCGCACCTCAGCAATGCGGGGCGAAGACCTGAGGATTGAGCACAACTGATGGCAAACTTCGATCTTGACTCGACAGTCGAAGAGCTTGCTCTCTCTGTCGAGTCGCTTCCGATGCGTTCGAAGGCAGCGCTGTTCGGGGCATGTGCCGAGGCGTTGGTCCCCCTGCTGGACGAGGTCGAGCGGCGGACGTCGGGTAGATGGACCTTTCCTGCGGCTCGGATAGCCCTCGATCTGGTGTCGGGGTTCGTCGAGGGTGGGCCCTCTCGGGGCGATCACCGTGAGCTCCGGCAGCGCATCCTTGCGGCTGGGCCGAATGGGCACGAACTCGATTCACCCTGGAGTACCTACGCGCAGGACGCGCTCACCTGTGTTGACGCGGCGTTGGTTGCGGCATCAACACTGGGCGACCGCGATGTCAAACCGATCTGGGTTCAGTATGTGATCAACCCACTGGTGGTTTCGCTGGACGTCCAGGGCTATGACGTCGAATCCTCTCCTGGGCCAGTCGGGGGAAATGAATTCCAGGTGCAGCTCGACCGGGCTGTCACTTTCCTGCACTCAGCCGCGGCCCGACTCTCCCTGCAGGAGATTGACCTCGTGACGTACAGGGAGTTGGTCGAGGAGGCGGAGGTCATCCGACCGACGGTACTGGGATAAGCGCGTCGAGGAGAGCGCGGGTGGCGGGCACAATGCGAGGGGCGTGACCAGATGGTCACGCCCCTCGCTGTCGGTTGGGATACTGCTCAGGCGCGCGAGCAGGTGGCCCCGTTGAGCGAGAAGCTGGTCGGGGACGAGTACGACCCGCTCAGCGTCCCCTGGTAGCCGAAGCTGGCCGTGCCGCCGGGTGCGACCGCCCCGTTGTGGCTGGCGTTGCGGGCGGTCACCGCGGAGCCGCTCTGGCTGACCGTGGCGTTCCACGCGTTGGTGACGGTCTGCCCGCTGGGCAGCGAGTAGTTCAGCGTCCAGCCGTTGATCGCGCTGGACCCGGTGTTGGTGATCTGCACGTCGGCCGTGAACCCGTTGTTCCACGAGTTCGCCGTGTACTTCACCGCGCAGGCCGCATTGCCCGGCGGCGGGGTGGTCGGCGGCGGGGTGGTGGGGTTGCCGCCGCCGTTGACCGAGGCCGAGAACGACGTCACCGCCAGGCCGACGCCGCCCTGCCAGGGCTCGAAGCCGGCCTGGATGCTGGTCAGGTACCAGGAGTTGGTGATCGCGCCCCGGTTACGGACGTCGTTGATGAAGTCCAGCACGCTGAAGTTCAAGCTGGAGATCGCCGACGGCGCGACGTACGAGATGACGTTGTTGGAGCCGTTGCTGCCCCGCCAGACTTCCCAGGTCCGACCGGCCAGATTCGTCGTACCGACCACCGAGCCGATGGGCTGGATCGGGCCCTGCCTGTTGAGCCAGATCATGATCTCCATCTGGTTCACCCCGTCCCGCTTGGGTGACGGGTCCAGCCAGATGTCGTACGACGCGTTGTAGGTGGCGCCACTGACGTACCGGTAGGAGATGCTGCTGGTGGCACTGCTGATCTGACTCACCTGGATCGGCAGGTTCGTGCCGGGGGAGCAGTTGGTGTAGTGACAACCGAAGAACACCGAGGGGTACGCAGTCGGTGCGCCGTTGGTGGGGCTGCTGCCGTTCAGGGTGGTGATCTCGAAGCCGCTGCCGGTGACGTTGATGCACTGCTGGGCGGTGGTGCCCCAGCGGTTGTTCTGCACCACGTAGCGACCCTGGATGGTGGTCGAGCCGTACTGCTCACAGATCAGGGTGTCGGCGGAGGCGTTGCCGCCGAGGGCCACGGCCACCAGTGAGCTGGTGAGGAGGAGCCCGGCGGCGGCCAGGGCCCGAAGTTGACGTTTCATGACGCTCCTTGACTCGGCGCGTGCCGGGCGCCGGATGTGGTGGGGCTGTGCGGGAGCGCTCCCACGCTCAATGACACATTCACATGTCTGAAACTCATCCGCAACCGCGCGCGTCAAACTGGTGAATTGTGAGGATTGCCACCACCCCCCCGGACGGCTGCCGCTCGACGGCCAGCTAAGCGGCGCGCGCCGCCGACGAGCGCCGCCGAGCCGGCCGATTGGGGCCTGGTGTGGGCGAATAGCTCCGAGTAGCGTGTTGCCTCCAACGCGTTCCGCTCCCCCTCCGGAGGCGTACACCACCATGGGTGGCTCCCCCCTGCGCATCCTCGTCGTCGGCGCGGGCATCGCCGGCCTGGCCGTGGCCCGGGCGCTACGCCTGGCGGGCTTCCGGCCGGACGTCACCGACAGGCTGCCGCCCGGGGAGTCCACCGAGACCGGCCTCTACCTGCCCGGCAACGCCGCCCGCGCGCTGCACCGTCTCGATCTGCACGACCCGGTCCGTCCACTCGGGCAGGTGATCCACCGGCAGCACTTCTTCGATGCCGCTGGTGCGAAGCTCTGCGACGTCGACCTCGACACCCTCTGGGCCGGCGTCGGCGAATGCCGGGCACTGCCCCGGGCGGACCTGCACCGGGTGCTGCTCAGCGGCGCCGGCGGCGCCGTCCGCCACGGCGCCGAGGTCCGCACCCTGGACCTGCTTCCGGGCGCCGTCGGCGTCACCTTCATCGACGGCACCACCACCGAGTACGACCTGGTCATCGGCGCCGACGGGCCGCGCTCCTCGGTGCGGGCCCTCGCCGCGCTCGGTGGGCCGCCGCGCCCCGTCGGGCAGGTGGTCTACCGGGCCGTGCTCCGCGACGGCCCGCCGGTCGCCGAGTGGACCGCCCTGCTCGGCCAGCGCTCCGGGTTCCTGATGGTGCCGATCGGTGCCGGGCGACTGCACCTGTACGCCGACGAGGCCGGCACCGAGGAGCCGGCCGAGCCACTGTCCCGGCTGCGCGAACTCTTTGCCGACTACCGCGGCCCGGTGCCCGAGGTGTTGGCGGCGCTCGACGAGGTGCACGTCGGGATCACCGACGAGGTGGAGCTGGGCCGCTGGTACCGGGGTCGCGTCCTGCTGATCGGTGACGCCGCGCACGCCACCGCGCCGACCCTGTCCCAGGGCGCGGCGATGGCACTGGAGGACGCCGTGGTGCTGGCCGAGTCGCTGCGTGCCGCCGGCAGCGTGGACGCGGCCCTGGTCGCGTACGAGAGTCGTCGCCGGCCGCGTACGCGCTGGGTGCGCGACCGGACCCGGGACCGCAACCGCACCAGGGACGTGCCGCCGGCGCTGCGCGACCCCCTGCTGCGCGGACGCGGCGGCCGGATCTTCGGGGAGCACTACCGGCTCTTGCTCGGCCCGCTGTAGGCCCGTAGTAGATCGTGTCACGCCACCCCACGCGGCGCTGCGACCTGCCGGGGACTATCCTCCTTGCGGATGACGGCCCGCCGATAACCAGCGTGTGCCGAGCGGGACAACCGAGAACCGGAGGCCACTCGTGACCACCGTCGCACCCAAGCCGGTCGTGACCCGGCCCTGGCCGGTCCGGGAGCCGGTCAAGGGGTCGGCCATCGCGCGGCTGCTGCGAACCACGGACGCGAAGCAAATCGGGATCATGTATATGGTCACCGCGTTCGCGTTCTTCATGATCGGCGGCCTGATGGCCCTGATCATGCGGGCTGAGCTGGCCCGACCCGGGCTGCAGTTCCTGTCGCCCGAGCAGTACAACCAGCTCTTCACGATGCACGGCACGATCATGTTGCTGTTCTTCGCGACACCGATCGTGTTCGCGTTCGCGAACTACATCGTGCCGATCCAGATCGGCGCACCCGACGTCTCCTTCCCCCGACTGAACAGCTTCGCCTACTGGCTGTTCCTGTTCGGCGGCACGATGGCGACGGCCGGTTTCATCACCCCGGGTGGTGCCGCTGACTTCGGCTGGTTCGCGTACGCGCCGCTGAGCAGCGTCGAGCACTCGCCCGGCGTCGGGGCCAACATGTGGGTCATGGGTCTGGCCATCTCCGGCCTGGGCACCATCCTCGGCGCGGTGAACATGATCACCACGGTGCTGACCCTGCGCGCGCCCGGCATGACCATGTTCCGGATGCCGATCTTCACGTGGAACATCCTGGTCACCAGCCTCCTGGTGATCCTGGTCTTCCCGCTGCTGGCCGCCGCGCTGTTCGCGCTCGCCGCAGACCGCATCCTCGGCGCCCACGTGTACGACCCCGCAACCGGCGGGCCGATGCTCTGGCAGCACCTGTTCTGGTTCTTCGGGCACCCCGAGGTCTACATCGTCGCGCTGCCGTTCTTCGGCATCATCAGCGAGGTCATCCCGGTCTTCTCCCGCAAGCCGATCTTCGGCTACAAGGGTCTGGTCGCCGCGACCGTCGCGATCGCCGCGCTCTCGATGAGCGTCTGGGCGCACCACATGTTCGCCACCGGTCAGGTGCTGCTGCCGTTCTTCAGCTTCCTGAGCTACCTGATCGCCGTGCCGACCGGTATGAAGTTCTTCAACTGGATCGGCACCATGTGGCGGGGCCAGATCAGCTTCGAGACGCCCATGCTCTGGGCGGTCGGCTTCCTGGTCACCTTCCTCTTCGGTGGTCTCACCGGTGTGCTGCTGGCCAGCCCGCCGATCGACTTCCACGTGTCGGACTCGTACTTCGTGGTGGCGCACTTCCACTACGTGCTCTTCGGCACGATCGTGTTCGCGGTGTTCGCCGGCATCTACTTCTGGTTCCCGAAGATGTTCGGCCGGATGCTCGACGAGCGGCTGGGCAAGATTCACTTCTGGCTCACCATGATCGGCTTCCACACCACGTTCCTGGTGCAGCACTGGCTCGGCAACGAGGGCATGCCCCGTCGGTACGCCGACTACCTGCCCAGCGACGGCTTCACCACGCTGAACATGATCTCCACGATCGGTGCGTTCATCACCGGTATCTCCACGCTGCCCTTCATCTACAACTGCTGGAAGTCGTACAAGACCGGCCCGGTGGTCGAGGTGAACGACCCCTGGGGTCACGGCAACTCGCTGGAGTGGGCGACCAGCAGCCCGCCGCCGCTGCGCAACTTCGACCGGATGCCCCGCATCCGTTCCGAGCGGCCGGCGTTCGACGAGAAGTTCCCGGAACTGGCCGCTGGCGGCCAGAGCCTGGCCGGCCCGCCGGAGGGCGGCTCCAAGCCGCTCACCAGTGAGTCGGACGGCGGTGCCAGCTACCGCGAGGACACCGGCAGCGACATCGACCGGCACTGACGCTCAACCCAGCTGTACGACGGGCGCCGCCCCCCGGGACCACCGGGAGCGGCGCCCGTCGCCATGTCCGGCCGGGCTCGGCTCGACCGGTCTGGCTCCGACGGGGCTGTGTGCCTGATGCCTGTGAGTCATCAAGATGACTCACAGGCATCACGCTCTTCAGCATGCATGCCGGTCGGAAGCCCGGCGGACACCCGACTGGTCCGCTACCGCGGCACGCCCAGCCAGCCCGGCCCCCGACCCCCGCTGTCGACAGCGTGGGTGCAGCCGTCAGCGGGCGGTGGGGGCGAGGTCGGCCTCGACGGACTGCGCGGGGTTGGCCGCGTCAGCGGTGCGGCGGCGGCGTAGCTCGATCGGAAGCACCACGAGGGTGACCAGCGCGCCGAGCGCTCCGGTGACCACGAAGCCCCAGAGTGGCGAGCTGGCGTCGATCACCGCGCCGGCGAGCGGCGCGCCGATCGCGATGCCGACGGTGACCGCCGACCCGTGCAGGCCCATCGCCTCACCGCGTACCTCGGCTGGGACCAGGCGGCTGACCGCGTCGGAGCCGGCCGCGATGGTCGGCGCGCAGAGCGCGCCAGCCGGGATCAGCGCCAGGCACAGCAGCCACCAGTGCGCACCGCCCAGCCCGACCGGGATGGTGCACAGGGCGAGTGCGGCGGTCAGCGCCAACGGGGAGAACGAGCGGTGCACGGCCCCGTAGGCGAACCCGCCGAACAGCGAGGCGACCGCCCAGATGGCCAGCACCGCGCCGGTCCAGCCGACCTCGCCGCTGGCGCGCAGCACGGCGACCACCGCCACGTCGGTGCCGCCGAGCACCAGGGTCGCGGCGGCGCTGAGCGCCAGCACGGCGAGCAGTCGGGGGGTCAGCCACTCCCGGCGAGGCACCCGCCGAGGTGGGCCGCTGGGCTCGGCGGCTCCCCGGATCGGTGGGTTGACCACCCACAGGGCGATCCCGGCGGCGACGATGCCGCCGCCGACCAGGTACATGGTGGTCTGCGCGGAGATCGCGGTGACCAGGGCCACCGCCAGGGCCGGCCCGATCATGAAGGACAGCTCGACCGACATGGAGTCCAGCGCGTACGCCGGGCGGCGCTGAGCCTCCGGGACCAGCGCAGCGATGGACTGACGGACCACGGAGAAGATGGGCAGGGCCAGGGAGCCGGCCACGAAGGCGGCCGGCAGCAGCAGGGGGTACGGCAGCGTGGGCGCGGTGGACCAGAAGATCGCCTCGGCGATGCCGGTGACCACCAGGACCGGGCGCAGGCCGCGACGGTCCACCAGTCGGCCGAGCACTGGCCCACCGATCGCCGCGCCCACTGTGACGGCCGCGCCCACCAGACCGGCGGCCCCGTAACCGCGATCAAGATCGAACACCACGTGGAAGGTCAGCGTCACCCCGGTCGCGGTGAGCGGGATGCGGGCAAGGACGGCGACCAGCAGCAGCGACCGCAGGCCGGGCAGGGCGAGCGCTTGCCGGTAAGGCTTCATGTTCACGTGGGTCCGTACCTCCGGCGACATCCTCGACCGGAGGCGGCCCGATGGCCAACCAATTACGCCCTCATGCGGCCCTGATCACAGGCTCGCCGTGCAGGGTCACCCCGGCGCCGTCCATCGCGCGCAGCGCCACGTCGGTGGTCGCCGGAGCGACGGCGGCGGTCAACTCGAGCAGCACGGTGGTGGCGAAGCCCTCCCGGGCGGCGTCCAGCGCGGTCGCCCGGACGCAGTGGTCGGTCGCGATGCCGACCACGTCGACCTGATCGACGTCGTGCCGGCGCAGCCAGTCGGCCAGGCACTCGCCGTCGTCGGCATGCCCCTCGAAACCGGAGTACGCCGCCGCGTGCTCGCCCTTGTGGAAGATCGCCTCGACCCGGCCGGTGTCCAGCTCGGGGTGGAACTCGGAGCCGCTGGTGCCGACCACACAGTGCCGGGGCCAGGACTCCACGAAGTCCGGCGGATCGCCGAAGTGCGCACCCGGGTCGACGTGGTAGTCCTTGGTGGCGACCACGTGGGACCACCGGTCCGGCTCGGAGGCCAGCAGCCGGGAGATGCCCGAGGCCACCCCCGCGCCGCCCGCGACGGCCAGTGAGCCGCCCTCGCAGAAGTCGTTCTGCACGTCCACGATGATCAGAGCGTTGGCCATTCGGGGGTTCCTCTCGTGATCCGGCCGGTGCGGGCGATCTGGGTCGAGGTCAGTCGGAGGGTACGACGGTGACCGGCACCGCCGGGTCGCCGGCCGAGAGCTTCAGCCCCTCCCACGGGATGGAGATCAGGCACTCGCGCAGGTGCTCCCGTGACTCGTCGAGAGAGGGTAGCGAGACCGGCTCGCCCCCCACCACGTACGAGCGCTGGAGCATCCGGTCGTTGGGCTTCCGGTCCGGCACACCCTGCGGGACGATGATCTCCTCGGTGGCGGTGCCGGTCGGCTTGTGGCGGCGGACCGCGACCTTCCGGCCGCCGATGGTGGCCTTGTGCTCGGAGCGCTTCACCACCGGGCGTCCCTCGACCTCGACGAGCTTGTAGACCAGCCCGGCGGTCGGCGCACCGGAGCCGGTGACCACGGCCGTGCCGGCGCCGTACATGTCCACCGGTTCGGCGGCCAGCGCGGCGATCGAGTACTCGTCGAGGTCACCGGAAACAATGATCTTGGTTTCGGTGGCGCCCAGCGAGTCGAGCAGCTCACGAGACTGCTGGGCGATCACCGCCAGGTCACCCGAGTCGATCCGTACCGCCCGCAGCTCCGGCCCGGCCACCGCGATCGCGTTGCGGATGCCCTGGCTGATGTCGTACGTGTCGACCAGCAGCGTGGTGTCCTTGCCCAGCGTGGCGACCTGCGAGGCGAACGCCGCCCGCTCGTCGTCGTGCAGCAGGGTGAACGCGTGCGCCGCCGTGCCCGCCGTCGGGATGCCGTAGCGCTCACCGGCGGCGAGATTGGAGGTGAACCGGAACCCGGCCAGGTACGCGGCCCGCGCCGCGGCCACCGCCGCCTCCTCGTGCGCCCGACGCGACCCCATCTCGATCAGCGCCCGGCCCCGCGCCGCGGTCACCATCCGCGCCGCCGCTGCCGCCACGGCGCAGTCGTGGTTGAGCACGGAGAGCGCCACCGTCTCCAGCACCACGCACTCGGCGAAGCCGCCGGAGACGGTGAGGATCGGCGAGCCCGGAAAGAACAGCTCACCCTCGGCGTACCCGTCGATGTCGCCGGTGAAGCGGTAGTCGGTGAGCCAGGCCGCGGCCGCGTCGTCGACCACCCCGGTCCGCAGCAGGAAGTCGACCTCGGTGGGGTCGAACCGGAAGTCGCGGATCAGCTCGATGAGCCGGGCGGTGCCGGCGACCACGCCGTAGCGGCGGCCACTCGGCAGCCGGCGACTGAACACCTCGAAGACACACCGGCGGTCGGCGGTGCCGTCCTTCAGTGCCGCGCTGACCATCGTCAGCTCGTAGTGGTCGGTCAGCAGCGCGGGGCGGTGGGTGCTCACCGCCCCAGCCTAAGGTTCAGCCCGCGTCGCCGCCCTCGTGGCCCGGGATCGAGCGCAGCGCGGCCCACAGCTCGGCGCGACCGGTCACGCCGAGCTTGGCGTAGATGCGCTGAAGGTGATTTTCCACGGTGCGCGCCGAGAGGTAGAGCCGCTCGGCGATGGCCCGGCTGGGTGCGCCGTGCGCGGCGAGGCGCGCCACCTGCCACTCCCGCTCGGTGAGCACCGGCGCGCCCGCCTGCAGTGCCGGTGTGCGGATCAGGTCACAACGCCCGAGCAGCCCGGCCAGGCGCTCCCGGGCATCGTTGGCCGCGGGCGAGTGCTGCCGGCGCAACCGCTGAACGGCCTGGGAGGTGGCCTCCGCCGCGAACACGGTCAGCTCCAACGCGGCATAGTCGTCGGCGACCGCGAGCAGATCGGTGGCGGAGTCGGTCACCGCCGCGTGGGCGTGCCGGGCCAGCAGCGGCGGAAGCGCCCCGTCGACCCGTTCGGACAGCTCGGCGAGGCGCTGCGCGACTGTGCGGCGACCACCGTCGGAGCAGGTGGGACCGACCGGCATGCCCGCCTGGTCCAGCCGCACCAGGTCGTGCAGGACGTGCACCTCGTGCCCGGCGAAACCATCCGATCGCAGGCGGTCGACCAGGTCGCCGAGGTGCTTGACCGCGCCCGGCAGGTCGCCCGATGCGGCGAGCGCCGCGCCCCGGGCCTGCTCCAGCCACGGGTAGAGCACCGCCATGCCCGGCGCGTGGGTGCGGTCCGCTTCGGCCATCGCCGCGGTGGCCTGCGCCGAGTCGCCGCGCAGGGCCGCCGACTGGGCGCGCTCGGCCTGGGCCAGACCGGCGTAGACCCGGCTGGTGGCCAGCACCGCGCAGGCACCCAGGGAGGTCCGCATGGCCGCGTCGCTCTGCCCACGCATCCGGGCCGCGTACGCCTGGAGGATGGCCAGGTAGCCGGTGCCGAGCCGGAAGTCGCCGGCACCGGCGAGGTCGGCGAACTCGTCGGCGACGATCGCGTCGATCCCGGCCAGGTCACCGGTGAGCATGAGCCTGGTGCCCCGGGCCAGTTCCAGTGCCAACTGCAGGTACGGCATGTCGGTGCGCCAACTGCCCGCGGCGGAGTGCACCTGGGCGATCGCCGTACCGCTGCGGTTGAGCTGGCCCTGTGCGGCCTGGACGTACGCGATGGTGGATCGGGCCAGCTCGCGGGCGGCGACGCCGGCTGCCGGCCGGTCCAGTACGCGTTGGCTGAGCCGCACCGCCTTCGTCGTGTCGAGCCCGTGCAGGCGCATGATCGCCTCGAAGGCGTGCACCCGGGACTGGTCCGCGGAGTCACCGAGCTGCTTGACCCGGCTGGCGAGCTCATCCACCGTGGACTGGCGGCTCAACCCCCAGTAGCTCACCATCCCGCGCACTGTCAGCCAGCGGCAGAGTCGTCGTTCGTCGCCGGGCTCGGGTGGCACCGCGTCGAGGACGCCGATCGCCTCCTCCGGCCGGTCGGCGAACATCAGGATGGTGGCCAGCAGCTCTGCCGCGTCGGAGCCGCCGTCGGCGTTGAGCGCGGCGCGCGCCAGGCGGGTGGCCAGCGGCACGTCGTAGCGGGTGAAGGCCTGCACCGCGGCATCGAGCAGCATGGCCGGGTCCTGTGCGGTGCCCGAGTCGAGTCGCCAGACGGCCACCCGCAGCAGGTCGTCGCGTCGGCGCTTGCCGACCTGCTCCAGCAGCTCCGCGAGGTGCGCCTGAAGGCGGCGGGTGCGGCTGACCGGGCAGCGGCGACGCATCACCTCGCCGTAGAGCGGGTGGGCCAGCCGGACGTTGGTCCGCCGGTCGTGCTGGATCACGCTGATCAGACCGCGTTCCTCGGCGGTCTCCACGTCTGCCTGGTCGGCGGCCTGCTTGAGCAGGTGCAGACCGAGTGGTTCGCCGAACGCCACCAGCTCGACGACCGCGCGGACGCCGTCGGTGAGCTTGCCCACCCGGGTGTCGATCAGATCGGTCAGGCTCGGCGCCAGCTCCAGTCGGCCGGTCCACTTCCAGATGCCGTAGGTGCGCTTCAGCTCCGCGCTGCCGGTGGCGGCGTGCACCAGCTCGCGCAGCAGCAGCGGGTTGCCGGCCGACAGCTGGCCGAGCCGGTCGGCGGAGCCGGCGTCGACCGGGCCCTCCAGGATGGCCGCCAGCAGGCCTGCGGTCTCCTCCGGTGGCATCGGGGTCAGCTCGACGTGCTCGACCAGATCGTCGGTCCAGAGTGCACGGATCGGCAGCGGGATCTGCTCGCCGTCGCGCAGGGTGCCGAGCACTGTGGCGTTCTCCGCGCGGGCGACGAGGTGCACCAGCGCCGCCGAGGGCGGATCGAGAAGGTGGGCGTCGTCGATGGCGAGCACGATGCGTCGGCCGGCCGCCTGCTGTTGCAGCAGGTTGAGCGCCCAGCGCAGGATGCCGGCGGGGGAGAGGCCCTGGGGTTGCTCGGCGGGGAGCACCTGCACCAGCCCGCCGAACGGCAGCGCGGCGGTGGTGGCACTGGCCGCGATGGACCAGATCGCGAACCGGTCGGTGGGCAACGCGTTCACGCCCTCACGCAGCAACCGGCTCTTGCCGATGCCAGCGCTGCCGCTGAAGAAGAGCCCCCGGCCAGCCTCACCGGTCACCGCCGCGAGCAGGCGGTTGAGCTCATCTGTTCGGCCGACGAACTCCCATCGACTCATCCGGGCAGCATATCGATGAATTCCGTGCGCGCCCGCACCGTCACCGAACGAAGTTGAGTAGCGGCACAATTACCGGTGAGTATCGGAGGTGTTCCGCCCGGTCGTCGGCTCGCCCGTAGTCTTCGACATCCGGGGGTTGCTCCACTGGAATGTTCACGCGACCGGGCAACCGGTCACCTGCAACGGGAGGCACCTGATGAAGCAGGGCCCTCTCCCCTCGGTCGATTCGCCGGACGACATGACCGGCCCGACCGACCTGCCCAGTTGCGGCCCGCTGCCCACGCGGGTCGGCGTCACCGGTCCCGCACCGGAGGAGCCGCTCGGCGTGGTCGCCGTCGGCCCGGCCGGTGCCGAGCGGCGCGCCGTGCTCGCCACCCTGCTCAAGCTCGACCCGGTGATGCTCACCGTGCCGGCGGGCAGCTGGTTGGTGGTGCGCAATGCCAAGGTGCCCACCCGGGCGGCGTTCGTGCCCGGTTACCGTCAACCGCACTCGTACGGCGCGGACCGGGACGCCGCCGGTCCGGCGTTGGCCCGTCCGCCCCGGCGGGTCGAGCTGAGCGTGCCCGAGCCGCTGCTGCGGCACTTCACCCTGATCGACGTTCCGGACACCGCCACGCTCGGCGCGGCCGGCAACCGGGTGCTGCTCGAAGCGGTCGGCCGTGCCGGTGCGCTGCTCTTCGTGATCGCCGCCGACCAGGCGTTCACCGCCACGGAGCTGAACCTGCTCGCCGAGGTCGCCCCGACCTCGGTGGAGGTCGTCTTCGCGGTCACCCCCGGCGCGGCGGGCTGGGCCCCGCTGGCCGACGGCGCGGCGACTACGG
Organism: Micromonospora sp. M61; assembly: GCF_018070245.1. Lineage (NCBI taxonomy): Bacteria > Bacillati > Actinomycetota > Actinomycetes > Micromonosporales > Micromonosporaceae > Micromonospora > Micromonospora sp. M61. The sequence goes on from NZ_JAGPYA010000060.1 coordinate 18,504, forward strand.
AGGACGCGGGGGCGTCCGTCCCGCCAGCCGGGAGCGGAGCGACGGAAGCCACCCCGGCTGCGGTGACCATCGCGGCACACCGGGCGGCGCTGCTGGCGGCGGTGCCGGCGCTGGCCGGCGCGCGGTGGTTCCCGGTCGACGACGCCGACTCCGCCGCCGATCTGCGGCGGGCCCTGGTGGGCTGGTCGTCGCGGGAAGGGTTGCAACGGGCCAGTGTCAACCCGCCGGTGCTGCCGGGTCAGCACGACCGGATCGCGGTGGCCGCCGACCCCGGCGACTGGTCCGAGCGGCTCGACCGGCAGACCCGCTCGTGCGCTCAGCGGATCCGCCAGCACCTCGCCCTGGAGCTGGCGAACATCCACCTGCGGGCGGTCCAGGAGATCGTGTTCGGGGTCGGCTGTGCTGGCCTCCCGGATCTCCTCGACCGGGAGATGGCGGCGTTGTCGTTGTTGGCCACGGCTCAGTGCGACCAGGCCGTGCGCGGCATCATCACCGACGCCGCGAGCCGGGTGCTCGGCGCGCCGCCGACCGAAGGCGTGCACCGGCGGATCGCCACCGCCGTGCAGTACGGCCTGGTCGACGACCGGCCCGGCCAGGACCTGGACAAGGTGCTGCTGATCACCAGCACAGCCGGGGTCGCCGGGCTGACCGGCCCGGAGGCGATCGACGCCCTGTCCAGCTACCCGGCGGCGGCCCGTTCCGAGGTGCTCCCGCCGGTCGCCGTGGCGCTCTCCGGTGGTTGCTGGCAGCAGTGGCGTACGCCCGGCAACAACGACCACAGCGCGGCGCGGGCCTGGTCCCAGCGGGCGGTGCGGGAGGTCGAGCTGGGTTTGTCCCGGGAGATCTCCCGACGGTTCGAGGTGATCCGCCTCTCGCTGGGCGCGGTGCTCTCCGATGCAGTCGATCACGGCATCCTGCTCGCCTGACGGCGTGGCGACCCTTCGGTTGGGGTCCGCCTTGCACCGCGCGCCCGACGGCGTTCGGGGCGAGTCAGGGGTGCCCGGGGTGGGCGATCCACGCCGGGCCGGCGTTCCGGTTCCTCGGTTCCGGGAAACCGGTGGCACGATGGGGGGCATGGCGGCTCCGCAGGTTGCACCGGTCGAGACGCCGGACACTGACGAGGTGCCGGCGTCCGACCGGCAGTGGGTGACGATCGTGTGGGACGACCCGGTCAATCTGATGACGTACGTGACCTGGGTCTTCCAGAAGCTTTTCGGCTACAGCCGGGAGAGGGCCGAGCAGCTGATGCTGGACGTGCACCACAAGGGCCGGGCCGTGGTCTCCACCGGTGCCCGGGAGCGGATGGAGCACGACGCGTCGCAGCTGCACGCGTACGGGCTGTGGGCGACGGTGGACAGATCATGAGCATGTTCCGTCGCCAGTCCGGCCGCTATGTCGCCACCTTCGCCGTCGACGAGGTTCGGGTGTTGCGCAAGGTGGCCTCCGAGGTGGTCGGCCTGCTGACCGATGGCTTCGACCACACCGACCCGGTCGTCGGTCGGCTCTTCCCGGCGGTCTATCCCAAGGACGCCCCAGGCACCGCCGAGTTCCGCCGCTACACCGAGGGCGACCTGAAGACCGCGAAGATCGATCAGGCCGGGGCGATCCTCGCCGCGCTTCCCGACGAGGCCGGCGGTGAGGTGCGGCTGGACGCCGAGGCGGCCGAGGCGTGGCTGCGGGCGTTGAACGACGCCCGGCTCGCGATGGGCGTCCGGCTGGAGATCAAGGACGGCACGGACCTGGGCGAAGAGCTGGACGACGCGGTCGCCGAGGATCCGGCCTCCAGCAGGGTGTTCCAACTGTCGGTCTACGCGTACCTCGGATATTTGCAGGAGTCGCTGCTCAACGCCTTGATCGACTAAGCGTGACCGGCACCACTTCGGCCCGTGCTCATCAGGCGTTAGGCTGGTGCTCGTGCTGAGCATCGACCGGTCGATCATCGACGCGATCGTCGCCCACGCGCGGCGGGACCACCCCGACGAGGCGTGCGGCGTCGTCGCTGGCCCCGTCGGCAGCGACACCCCCACCCGGCACATCCCGATGGACAATGCCGCGCGGTCGATGACCTTCTACGAGTTCGACTCGATGGAGCACCTGCGGGTGTGGCGGGAGATGGACGACCGGGACGAGGAGCCCGTGATCATCTACCACTCGCACACCGCCACCGAGGCATACCCGTCACGGACGGATGTCTCCTTCGCAGGCGAGCCGGGCGCGCACTACCTGCTCGTCTCGACCCGCGAGCCCGACTCGGAGGAGATCCGGTCCTTCCGGATCGTCGACGGTGTGGTGGCCGAGGAGCCGGTCCAGGTCGTGGAGGCGGGCGTCGACCCGCATGCGGTCCAGTCCTACATGTTCGGGCAGAGCCCGGCGACGGTCGACTACGAGTGTTCCGACCGCTGACCCGTCAGCGCCCGCACCCGTTCGTCCCGTCACCGTAGGCACACCCGATCGAGGAGCTCGACATCATGGCCATTGAGGTTCGCATCCCCACCATCCTGCGCAGCTACACCGGCGGCGCCAAGGTCGTCGACGGCAGCGGCGACACCCTTGCCGATCTGCTCACCGACCTGGACTCCCGCCACGGCGGTCTGCGCGGCCGGCTGATCACCGAGACCGGCACGTTGCACCGCTTCGTCAACGTCTACGTCAACGACGAGGACGTCCGCTTCCTCGGTGCGCTGGACGCCAAGCTCTCCGACGGCGACAGCGTGACCATCCTGCCGGCCGTGGCCGGCGGCGCGTTCGGCTTCGCCGCGGCTGCGGCGATCAGCTCGCACAGCGCCCGCTGAGGTCGTCCGCCATGGCGCGGTACGACAGTCTGCTGGACGCCTGCGGGGGTACGCCGCTCGTCGGCCTGCCCCGGCTCTCGCCGACGGTGCCCGACGGGGCGCCGCCGGTGCGGCTCTGGGCCAAGCTGGAGGATCGGAACCCGACCGGCAGCATCAAGGATCGCGCGGCGCTGTTCATGGTCCGTGCGGCGGAGGAGGCCGGCCGGCTCCGCACCGGTGACACCATCCTCGAACCGACCAGTGGCAACACCGGCATCTCGTTGGCGATGGTGGCCAAGCTGCGCGGTTACCGACTGGTCTGCGTGATGCCCGAGAACGTCTCCACGGAGCGGGTCCAACTGCTCCGGATGTACGGCGCCGAGATCATTTTCTCGCCGGCGGCGGGTGGTTCCAACCAGGCGGTCGCCACCGCCAAGCAGATCGCCGCCGAGCACCCCGACTGGGTGATGCTCTACCAGTACGGCAATGAGGCCAACGCCCGGGCGCACTACGAGACGACCGGGCCGGAACTGCTGCACGACCTGCCCACCATCACGCACTTCGTGGCTGGGCTGGGCACCACCGGCACGCTGATGGGCACCGGACGCTACCTGCGGGAGAAGGTCGACGGCATTCAGGTCGTGGCCGCCGAGCCGAGGTACGGCGAGGTGGTCTACGGCCTGCGCAACATCGACGAGGGGTACGTGCCGGAGTTGTACGACGCCTCGGTGCTCTCCCGGCGGTTCTCGGTCGGCACCCGGGACGCGGTGCTGCGTACCCGGCAGCTCGTGGAGGTGGAGGGCATCTTCGCCGGGTTCTCCACCGGGGCCATCCTGCACGCCGCGCTCGCGGTGGCGCACGAGGCGGTCCGCGACGGCCGGCGCGCCGACGTGGCTTTCGTGGTCTGCGACGGCGGATGGAAGTACCTGTCCACCGGCGCGTACGGGGGCACGCTGTCGGATGCCGAGGACGCCCTGGAGGGGCAGCTCTGGGCCTGACCGACGTGGTCTTCCCGGGCACGGGCCGCCGATCCGCGTCGGCGGCCCGTGCCTTGTCCACGGCACCGTGAGCAGGTGTCACGTTCGTGACAACTTCGGTTGGATCATTCTTGCTGCCGGGCACCCCGGCGTAGGCTGCGCAGCGTGACGCACGCGTCGGTAGAGATCATGGCTGGGACTGCGGCCGCCACGGATGCTACTGACAGTGACAGCGAGACAACTCGATGCGACTGACCGTCCTCGGCTGCGCCGGCAGCTTTCCCGGCCCGGAGTCACCGTGCTCGGCCTACCTTGTCGAGGCCGACGGTTTCCGGCTCCTGGTCGACTTCGGCTCCGGGTCGCTGTCCAGCCTCCAGCGATACGCCGGGCTGCACGCCCCGGACGCGATCCTGCTGACCCACCTGCACTGTGACCACATCCTCGACGCCGTGACGTATGTGGTGGTCCGCCGGTACGCCCCGGACGGCCCCTACCCGGCACTTCCGGTGTACGCGCCCTCCGGCGCACCGGACCGGCTCAGTGCCGCCTACGGCGACGAGGGCACCGTGGAGGACGTGTACCAGTTCTACGCCCTTCAGCCGGGCACCTTCCCGATCGGCCCGTTCACTGTCACCGTCGACCGGGTCAACCACCCGGTGGAGACGTACGGGGTGCGGCTGGAGCACGACGGTCGGTCCCTGTGCTACTCGTCGGACACGGCGTCCTGCGACGCGTTGCTGCGGCTGGCCCAGAACGCCGACGTCTTCCTCTGCGAGGCCAGCTATCTCGACGGGGTGGACAACCCACCGGATCTGCACCTGACCGGCCGGGAGGCCGGCGAGACGGCGACCAAGGCCGCGGTGGGTCGGCTGCTGCTCACCCACCTGGTCGCGGCCTGGGGCAGCGAGGCGCACACGTTGGAGTCGGCCGCCGCCGCGTACACCGGACCGATCGACGTGGTCCGGCCCGGCGCGAGTTACGACGTCTGACCTCCCGCGCCTTGCCGGGGACACCCCGGCGGAGGTGGAGGGTCGCACCGCATAGGGTGCAGGTATGGCGCGACCTGACGGGCGAGGGCCCTCTCAACTCCGACCGGTGACCCTGACCCGAGGCTGGAGCACCCATCCGGAGGGCTCGGTGCTCGTCGAGTTCGGCGGCACCCGGGTGCTCTGCACGGCGAGCGTCACCGAGGGGGTGCCCCGTTGGCGTAAGGGCTCCGGGCTCGGCTGGGTGACCGCCGAGTACGCGATGCTGCCGCGGGCCACCAACACCCGCTCCGACCGGGAGAGCGTCAAGGGCCGGGTCGGTGGTCGCACCCACGAGATCTCCCGGCTGATCGGCCGCAGCCTGCGGGCCAGCATCGACCTCAAGGCTCTCGGCGAGAACTCGATCGTGCTGGACTGCGACGTGCTCCAGGCCGACGGTGGCACCCGCACGGCGGCGATCACCGGCGCGTACGTCGCGCTGCACGACGCGGTGGGCTGGCTCGCCGCCCGGAAGTCGTTGGCGGGTAAGCCGGAGAAGGTGATGCACCGGTCGGTGGCCGCAGTCAGCGTGGGCATCATCGCCGGCGAGGCGCGGCTCGACCTCTGTTACGAGGAGGACGTCGCCGCCGAGGTGGACATGAACGTGGTGTGCACCGGCGCGGGCGACTTCGTCGAGGTGCAGGGCACCGGTGAGGCGGGCGTGTTCGCCCGCGACCAGCTCGACGCCCTGCTCGACCTGGCCGTCGCCGGCTGCGCCGAGTTGGCCGAAGCCCAGCGGAAGGCACTCGGGTGAGCGTGAGGAGTGAGCTTGCGAGCCCCGCAGTCGCGAACAAAGGTGTCTCAGCATGAACAAGGTCCTGCTCGCCACCCGTAACCGCAAGAAGCTGGTGGAGCTTCAGCGGATCCTGGACGGCGCGCTCGGCGCGCACCGGATCGCCCTGCTCGGGCTGGACGACGTCGAGCAGTACGCGGAGCTGCCGGAGACCGGTCTTACCTTCGGCGAGAACGCGCTGATCAAGGCGCGGGAGGGGTGCCGGCAGACCGGGCTCCCGACGATCGCCGACGACTCCGGCCTCGCGGTCGACGCGCTCAACGGGATGCCGGGGGTGTTCAGCGCCCGCTGGTCCGGCCGACACGGCGACGACCAGGCCAACCTTCAGCTGGTGCTGGACCAGATCGGCGACGTGCCCGACGAGCAGCGGGCGGCGTCGTTCGTCTGCACCGTGGCGTTGGTGCTGCCCGGCGGCAAGGAGCACCTGGTCGACGGCCGCCAGTCCGGGCGGGTGCTGCGCGCGCCGCGCGGCGACGGTGGGTTCGGCTACGACCCGATCTTCCTGGGCGACGGACAGGACCGGACCAACGCGGAGCTGACCCCGGCGGAGAAGGACGCCATCAGCCACCGCGGCAAGGCGCTGCGCGAGCTGGCCAAGCTGATCGCCAAGGTCCTGCCGCCGGCCGCCTGACCGGCGCTGGGTGCTGCCGCCCGCCAACTGACGGGCGTGAGGTTCTGCCGCCCGCCGCCTGACGGGCACCAGGTGCTGCCGTCCGCCGCCTGACCCGCGGCGGACGACAGCGACCCGGCGGAGGTCAGCCCAGCGGGCCGACCTCCCGTTCGATGGCGGCGCGCAACTCCGGCCCGGCGACGACGGCGCGGGCCGCCTCCATCACCGGGGCGAGGAACACGTCCGGGCCGGGCTCGCCAGCCGCCGGGCCGAGCGCCGCGACGGCCGCCCGCCCGGCCGCTGACGGCTCCAGCGGGGCGCGCAGTTGCAGACCGCGTACGCCGGCCAGCAGCTCCACCGCGAGCAGGCTGGTGAGATTGTCCAGCACGGTGCGCAGCTTCTTGGCCGCGGCCCAGCCCATCGAGACGTGGTCCTCCTGCATGCCGCTGGTGGGCAGGGAGTCCACCGAGGCGGGGGCGGCCAGCCGACGGTTCTCGGCGACGATCCCCGCCGCCGTGTACTGGGCGATCATCAGCCCGGAGTTGACCCCGGCGTCGGGGGAGAGGAACGCCGGCAGTTCCCGGGAACGGGTGACGTCGAGCAGCCGGTCCACCCGACGCTCGGCGATCGCGCCCACCTCGGCCGCGGCGATGGCCAGGAAGTCCGCGGCGAAGCCGAGCGGCGCGCCGTGGAAGTTACCTGTCGACTCGACCCGCCCGTCCGGCAGCACCACCGGGTTGTCCACAACGGACACCAGCTCCCGACCCGCGACTGTGCGGACGAAGTCCAGGGTGTCGCGGGCCGCGCCGGCCACCTGCGGGGCACACCTCATCGAGTACGCGTCCTGCACGGCGTGCGCCAGGTCGTCGCGGTGCGAGTCCATCACCCGGGAGTCCTGCAACAGCCGGTGGATGTTCGCCGCCGACGCGGCCTGGCCGGGGTGCGGCCGGATGGCGTGCAGCTCGGGCAGGAACGGTCGCTCGGAGCCGAGCATCGCCTCGATGGCCAGCGCGGCCGTCACGTCGGCCATGGCGAACAGGTGCGCCGCGTCGTGGATGGCCAGCAGCAGCATGCCGAGCATGCCGTCGGTGCCGTTGATCAGCGCCAGCCCCTCCTTGGCGGCCAGCTCGATCGGCTTGAGCCCGGCGGCGGTCAGCGCGTCGGCCGCGTCCTGCCGCTCGCCGGCCGGGCCGAGGACCCAGCCCTCACCGAGCAGCACCAGCGCGCAGTGCGCCAGCGGCGCCAGGTCACCGGAGGCGCCCAGCGAGCCGTGCTCCGGCACCCACGGGGTGATGTCGTGGTTGAGCAGGTCGATCAGGGCCTCGGCGACCAGCGGCCGGACCCCGGAGCGGCCGAGGGCGAGCGACCGGACCCGCAGCACCATCATGGCCCGGACCACCTCGCGCGGCATCGGGGCGCCCACCCCGGCGGCGTGCGACCGGATCAGCGCGTGTTGCAGCTCAGCCCGCCGCTCGGGGGCGATGAAGGTGTTGGCCAGCGCCCCGAACCCGGTGGAGACCCCGTAGACGGGACGGCCGGACGACTCGATGCCGTCCACGATGGCCCGACTGGTCGCCATCGCGTCGATGGCTGCCGGGTCGAGGACGATCGTGGCGCTGCCGCGGGCCACCGCGAGAACGTCGTCGGCGGAGATTCCGGTGGGTTGGATGGTCACGGTCGTCATGGCGTTACTCCGTTGCGCATTACCTGGCGGATCAGGGGGACACCGGGCCGGTAGGCCAGGTGCAGGTAGGACGGCGCGTCCAGGACCACGAGGTCGGCCCGCGCGCCGGGGGTGAGGACACCGATGTCGTCGCGGCGCAGCGCCCGCGCGCCACCGGCGGTCGCGGCCCAGACCGCCTCCGCCGGGGTCATCCGCATCTCGCGGACCGCCAGGGCCACACAGAACGCCATCGACGAGGTGTACGAGGAGCCGGGGTTGCAGTCCGTCGCCAGCGCCACGGTCACACCGGCGTCGAGCAGCCGGCGGGCGTCCGGGTAGGGCGAGCGGGTGGAGAACTCCGCGCCGGGAAGCAGGGTCGCGACGGTGCTGGTGTGCGGACCCTCATGGCACATGCAGTCGACCAGGGAGGACGCAAGCGCGTCGACATCGGCGTCGGACAGGTAGGTGCAGTGGTCCACGCTGGCCGCGCCCAGCTCCACGCCGAGCTGCACGCCCGGTCCGGGGCCGAGCTGGTTGGCGTGCACCCGCACACCGAGCCCGACGGCCTGACCGCAGGCCAGGATCGCCCGGGCGTGGTCCACGTCGAAGGCACCCCGCTCGCAGAACACGTCGATCCACTTGGCGTGCGGCGCGGCGGCGGCCAGCATCGGCCCGCAGACCAGCCCCACGTAGTCGTCGGGGCGGTCGGCGTACTCGGCGGGCACCACGTGCGCGCCGAGATAGGTGGTGTCCTCGGTGAACTCGGCGGCGATCCGCAACGAGCGGGCCTCGTCGGCGACGGTCAGCCCGTACCCACTCTTGATCTCCATGGTCGTGGTGCCCTGGCGCAGCGCCTCCCCGCGCAGCCGGCGCACGGTGGCCCGTAGCTCGTCGTCGGTGGCGGCCCGGGTCGCTCCGACAGTGGTCCGGATGCCGCCGCCGGTGTAGGGCTCACCGGCCATCCGCGCGGCGAACTCGGCGGCGCGATCCCCGGCGAAGACCAGGTGGGCGTGGCTGTCCACGAAGCCGGGCAGCACGGCCGCCCCGCCGGCGTCGAGTCGCCGGTCAGCCGCCGGCGCGTACGCGGACGGCCCGACCCAGACCACCCGGCCCTCCTCGACCAGCACTGCCGCGTCCCGGCGAATGCCCAGCGGGCCCTCACCGGCACCGTTGGTGACCAGCTCCCCGATGTTGTCGACCAGCATGCTGCTCATGAGGGCGTGACCGCCTCGATCGACGCCGACAGCTCGGCCGGCACGTCCACGCTCAGGTGCCGGCCGTCGGCCACCACCACCCGACCGTCGACGACGACCTGTTCGACGTCTGCCGCGGAGGCCGCGAAGAACACACCCACCGGCGGCACTCCGGCGGTGCGGGCGGTGTCCAGCCGTACCGTCACCAGGTCGGCGCGGGCGCCGACGGCGATCCTCCCGGCGTCGGCCCAGCCCAGCGCGGCGTGCCCGGTGGCGCTGGCCGCCGTCAGCAGGTCGACGGGCGCGAAGTGGCCGCGTCGGCGGGTCCGTAGGCGCTCGTCCAGCTCCACCGCCCGGGCCTCCTCGAACAGGTCGACCACCGCGTGACTGTCGCTGCCCAGGCTCAGCCGGATCCCGGCGTCGGCCATCAGGCGGGCCGGGCCGATGCCGTCGGAGAGGTCCCGTTCGGTGGTCGGGCAGAGGCACACCCCGGTCCGGCTGTCGCCGAGCAGCGTCAGGTCGGCGCTGGTCGGGTGGGTGGCGTGCACGGCGGTGGTGTCCGGCCCGAGCACACCGTGCTCGGCGAGCAGCGCGGTGGGCGAGCGCCCGTGCACGGCCCGGCACTCGTCGTTCTCGGCGGGCTGCTCGGAGAGGTGCACGTGCAGAGGTGCCCGCCGTTCCCGGGCCCAGTCGGCGACCGTTCGGAGCTGGTCGGCCGGGACGGCCCGCACCGAGTGCACGGCCGCGCCGACCCGGACGTGGGAGTCCGTCGGCTGGAACGCCGATGCCCGTTGCGCCCAGCGGGCCGCGTCGCCGTCACCGAACCGGCGCTGCGGGCCGGCGAGCGCCTGACCGTCCACGCTGGAGGTCAGGTAGCAGGTGTCCAGCAGGGTCAGCCGGATCCCGGCGTGCGCGGCGGCCTCGACCAGCGCAGCGCCCATCTCGTTCGGGTCGTCGTAGGCGCCGCCGTCGGGCCGGTGGTGCAGGTAGTGGAACTCGCCCACACAGGTGATTCCGGCCAGCGCCATCTCGGCGTAGACCGCACGGGCCAGGGCGAGGTAGGTGTCGGGGTCCAGGCGGTCCGCCACCGCGTACATCTGGTCCCGCCAGGTCCAGAAGTCGCCCCGGCCCCCGTGGGTACGCCCGCGCAGAGCCCGGTGGAAGGCGTGTGAGTGCACGTTGGACAGGCCGGGCAGGGTCAGGCCGGGCAGCGGCACCGCGTCGGCGTGCACCTCGACCCCGGCCGGTGGCTGACTCTCGGGCGTCAGTGGCGTCACTGCGCTGATCCGGCCGTCCTCGACCTCGATCAGCACGTCGGGCGTGGGTTCGGCGTGCTCGGGCAGCCAGGCGTACTCGGCGAGCCAGCGGGTCGGTGTCACCGGCATGTCAGCTCCTTCAACACCTGGGCCAGCGCCCGGACCCCGGCGGCACAGTCGTCGTCGGTGGCCGCCTCGGCGGGGGAGTGCGACACCCCGGTCGGGTTGCGCACGAAGAGCATCGCGGTGGGCAGGTGCCCGGCGAGCACACCGGCGTCGTGTCCCGCACCGGTGGGTAGCACCGGCGCGTCGAGCAGCGCGGCCAGCCGTTGCGCCAGCCCGCCGTCGAAGGCGACCAGCGGGGTCGCCGACTCCTCGGTGACCGTCACCGCCGTACCGTCGCGCCGCGCCCGCTCGGCGAGCTTGCCGCGTACCGCCTCGACCAGGCCGGCGAGGGTCTGCGGGTCGGCGGCCCGGGCGTCCAGCCAACCGGTCACCCTCGACGGGATGGCGTTGGTGGCGTTGGGTTCGACGGAGACCCGACCCACTGTGGCGTGCGCGCCCCGCAGCCGGGCCTCCTTGTTGGCCGCCAGCACCGTGAACGCGTACGTCAGCATCGGGTCGCGGCGGTCGGCCATCCGGGTGGTGCCCGCGTGGTTGCCCTCGCCGTCGACGTCGAAGCGCCACCGGCCGTGCGGCCAGATCGCGCTGGCCACCGCGACCGGCGCGTCGGTGTCGACGAGCGCGCGGCCCTGCTCGACGTGCAACTCCACGAAGGCGCCGAACCGGCCCAGCAGCTCCGGGCGGGCGCCCGCCGGTTTGTCGCCGAGCGCCTCGGCGAAACTCACCCCGGCCGCGTCGCGCAGGCCGGCCGCGCGCTCTGGCGGCAGCGCCCCGGTGAGCAGCCGCGACCCCAGGCACGGTACGCCGAAGCGCGCACCCTCCTCCTCCACGAACGCCGCCAGCACCAGCGGCCGGTCCGGGGTCACCCCGGCAGCGCGCAGCTCGTCCACGGCGAGGAACGCGCTGACGATGCCGAGCGGCCCGTCGTACGCCCCGCCGTGCGGCACCGAGTCGAAGTGGCTGCCGGTGAGCACGGCATCCTCGCCCTCCGGGTCACCCCAGTGGGCGAAGAGGTTGCCGTTGCCGTCCTCGGTGACCGGCATGGCACGTTGCTCAGCCTGTGCGCGGAACCAGCCGCGCAGCTCGATCTCCGGGGCGGTCAACGCGTACCGCAGGTAGCCGCCGCTGTCGGCGTCCCGCCCGACCGGCGCGATCTCGTCCCACAACTCCCGGAACCGGGCAGCAAGGTCGTCGCTCATGCCGGTCCGCCTTCCGTCATCGGCACACGGACGCCGGTGCGGTCGGCGACCTCGCGGGCGCTCTCGTAGCCGGCGTCGACGTGCCGGATGACGCCCATCGCCGGGTCGTTGGTGAGCACCCGCTCGATCTTCTGGCCGGCCAGGGCGGTGCCGTCGGCCACGCAGACCTGCCCGGCGTGGATCGACCGGCCGATGCCCACCCCACCGCCGTGGTGGATGGACACCCAGGAGGCGCCGCTGGCGGTGTTGACCATGGCGTTGAGCAGCGGCCAGTCGGCGATCGCGTCGGAGCCGTCGGCCATGCCCTCGGTCTCCCGGTACGGGCTGGCGACGCTGCCGGTGTCCAGGTGGTCCCGGCCGATCACGACCGGCGCGGAGAGCTCGCCGGAGGCGACCATGTCGTTGAACCGCACACCCGCCTTGTCCCGCTCGCCCTGACCGAGCCAGCAGATCCGGGCCGGCAGGCCCTGGAAGGCGACCCGCTCGCCGGCCAGCTTGATCCAACGGGCCAGCGACTCGTTCTCCGGGAACAGCTCCAGGATCGCCCGGTCGGTGGCCGCGATGTCGGCCGGGTCGCCGGAGAGCGCCGCCCACCGGAACGGCCCCTTGCCCTCACAGAACAACGGCCGGATGTACGCGGGCACGAAGCCCGGGAAGTCGAAGGCTCGCTGGTAGCCGGCAAGCTGCGCCTCGCCCCGGATCGAATTGCCGTAGTCGAACACCTCGGCGCCGGCGTCCAGGAAACCGACCATCGCCTCGACGTGCTTCGCCATCGACGCCCGGGCCCGGTCGGTGAACTCGGCCGGCTTCGCCGTGGCGTAGTCGCGGGCGTCGGCCAGCTCCACCCCCACCGGCAGGTACGCCAGCGGGTCGTGCGCGCTGGTCTGGTCGGTCACGATGTCGATCTCGACGCCACGGGTGAGCAGCTCCGGGAAGACCTCGGCGGCGTTGCCGACCACGCCGACGCTCAGTGCCCGGCGATCCCGCTTCGCGGCGAGGACCCGCGCGACCGCGTCGTCCAGGGAGTCGGCGACCTCGTCCAGGTAACGGTCGTGCACCCGACGGTCGAGCCGGGTGCGGTCCACGTCGACGATCAGGCAGACGCCGCCGTTCATGGTGACCGCGAGGGGCTGCGCGCCGCCCATCCCACCGCATCCGGCGGTCAGCGTCAGCGTCCCCGCGAGAGTGCTGTTGAACCGCTTGGCGGCCACCGCCGAGAACGTCTCGTAGGTGCCCTGGAGGATGCCCTGAGTGCCGATGTAGATCCACGAACCGGCGGTCATCTGCCCGTACATGGTCAGGCCCAGCTGCTCCAGCCGGCGGAACTCCGGCCAGGTCGCCCAGTCGCCCACCAGGTTCGAGTTGGCCAGCAGCACCCGGGGTGCCCACTCGTGCGTACGCATCACCCCGACCGGGCGACCCGACTGCACCAACATCGTCTCGTCCTCACGCAGGTCAGTCAGCGTGCGAACCAACGCGTGGTACGACGGCCAGTCCCGCGCCGCCTTGCCGGTGCCGCCGTAGACCACCAGATCGTCGGGGCGTTCGGCCACCTCGGGGTCGAGGTTGTTCATCAACATCCGCAGGGCGCCCTCCTGCTGCCACCCGCGGGTGGTGAGCTGGCTGCCCCGTGCGGCACGAATGGGCTGGGTCATCTCTGGTTCTCCTCCGGTCAACCGAGGAACAACTGTCGGCGGGCCGCGGAGGCTTCGAACGCCTCCAGTCGGCGCTGGGTGTCGGCCGGGGTGGCGTCGCAGATCGCCTGCAACAGCACCATGGCCAGGGTCATCGGTGCGGTGTGCAGATCGAACACGAGCTGCGCGCCGACAGCCGCGGCGAGCACCACGTCGGCGTGCTCGGTGGCCGGGCTGACCGGCGAGTCGGTGATCGCCACCACGGTCAGCCCGGCGGCGCGGGCGTCGCGCAGCGCGTCCAGGGTCTCCCGTGGGTAGCGGGGCAGCACGAAGGCGAGCACGGCGGACGCACCCGCCTCGGCCGCCTGCTCCAGCCGGTCGGTGAGCAGGCTGCCGCCGTCGTCGAGGACCCGTACGTCCGGGTGCACCTTCGCCGCGAAGTAGGCGAAGTACGCGGCCAGCGGCGCGGCGGCGCGCAGGCCGAGCACCGGCAGTGGGCGGCTCTCGGCGAGCAGCCGCCCGGTCTCGGCGATCCGGTCCCGGTCGGCGAGCTGAGCGGCCAGCCGGTCCAGGTTTCCCATCTCCGCGCGTACCGCCTGCTGGAGTTCGTTTCCACTGTCCGCCGATCCGGCCGGCGTTGCGATGGTGAGGTCGCGCAGCCGGCGGCGCAGCGCCGGGTAGCCGTCGTGGCCGAGCGCGACGGCGAACCGGGTGACCGACGGCTGACTTACCCCGGCCAACTCGGCGACCTCGGCGGCGGACAGGTACGCCACGGCGGGGGCGTGCTGCACGAGGCAGTGCGCGATGCGGCGCTGGGTGGGGGTGAGGCGCACCCCGTCGAACAGGTCGAGCACCTGCTCGACCGACGCCGCAGCCGCTTCTTCATTCACGCCGTGACTCTATGCATCAAAACTTTCAGTCGGCAAGGTTTGCCGCAACCGTCCGTTCTCCTGAGCTGTCGCACGGCCGACCGGCGGGACGCTGAGATGGCGTCGGCTCTGTAGGATCCGCTCGGCGCTTGAGCGGAGGAGTGGGATGCAGGCGGAGAGCCCATACAGGTACACCCATATGTTGGGCGCGTGTCAGGTTGGCAAGGCCTGGGCCGCGGTCGACGGGGAAGGCCAGTTCGCCACAGTGGCCGTCTTGGACGGGGTTGCCGCGTCCGACGAGCGCTGGCGGACGGCCTTTGCCGCGGCGGCCAACGCGCTGGCCCAGGCCGCCGGCGGCCACCCATACGCGGATGCCGACCTTTCCGCCGCCCACCCCTGGGTGGCCTACCGGGCCAACGAGGGGCACGCCCCGCAGCGGCTCTTCCAGAGCCTCGGTATGGACTACCAGCCGGTGCCCGACCTGCCGGTCTCGGCGCCGCCCTCCTCGGCGCCGCCGGTGTCCGGCGTGCCGCAGCAGGTCAGTGGGCCGCCGAAGTCGGTCTCCGGTGCGCCGGAGCTGGCAGCGCATCCGCCGCAGCTCCCCTGGGCGATGCACGCGAGCCCGGTCTCCGGGCAGCCGGTGTCCGCATCCCCACATCCCGTCTCCGGGGCGCCCACTTCACCCGTGGCCTCGCAGAGCGGGCCGCCCGTGGTCACCAGCACTCCTGCGCCGTTCCCGGCCCCGCACGACCCGTTCGGCGGTACGGCTCGTCGGATCGCGCCGGTGCGACGCGATCCGAAGCGGCCCAAGTGGATCCTGCCGGTAGGCGCGTTGGTGATCGCGTTGATTGCCGGAGCAGCGGGGTTCTTCGTCGGCAAGGCTGGCGCTGGCGGGGGAGACTCGCCGACACCATCGGCCAGTGCCTCCCTCTCGCCGTACGAGGCCACCCAGCTCTCCATCAACACCAGCACCTTCCAGGGCGAGCTGGCACCCTTGGCCAAGCCTTGGCTGAGCCGAATCGGCGGGTGTGTGTCGTACAACACTCCCGGTGCGCCGAAGTTGCCCTCGGACGAGAAGCAACACGTCTTCTGCGACCACAGCGGTGCGTGGTTGCACTTCGTGCTGTACCCGGGTGACACTCAGAAGTCCGCTGCGCGCAAGTTCCGGTTGGGGCTCAACTTCTCCGGCGCTTCGCTGGCACCAGGCATGCGTGAGGCGACCCGCACGACTGGCGGCGTGACCAACACGGCCGGCAGCTATCTTGAGTACGCCTTCGACGGCGGGGATGGAAAGCCGATCTGCGGTCTCTGGTGGGACCCGGACAACTCCAACGGCGCCTACTACGTCGAAACGCCCTGCGAGCAGGGCATCGCTGGCAACTGGGACGCTCTGCGGGATCTGTGGCGCCGCGGTAGCTGATCGTGGACAACAACAATCGGGGGATGCGTTCGTTGGCCGAAAAGGTCAAGGGCACGGGGGGCTTGGACCGCATTCTCGGCATCGGCCTGGGCGTGCTCGCCGTCGCGTTCCTGGTGGTCGGCAGGTGGGATCTGTCGGTCGGAGTCGCCGTCGGTGCCGTGCTCGGTTGGGTGCTGCTCGACGCTGTCCGGATCACCTGGGCGGTGTTCATCGTCGCCTTCGCGATCCCGGTCACCATCAACTTCGGCTACCCCACCAACCCGTCGTACACCCTGCTGCTGCTCCTGTTCGTCCTCGCGGTCTGGGGGCGCCTGCTGCGCGCCGAGCGCGACGGGTGGCGGCGGAACGTCATCCTGGCGGTGCTCGTCCTCCCGCTGTGTGGGCTGATCTCCGGTCTGGTGCACTGGCACGGGGTCAAGCCGATCGTCGTCGGTCTCGCCCCGCTCGCCTGTGTCGGTGTGCTCTGCTGGCATGTCATCGAGGAAGCCCGTCGCGATCGACAGCTGATCATCCGGATCGCCGAGTGGCTCACCTGGTTCAGCGTTCCCGTCGCCGCGTTCGCCAAGTATCAGACGATCACCCTGAGCTGGCCGATCTTCGACCAACTCGCCTACCACTGGACCTACACGTCGGCGTTCGACGCGACCCGCGCGGTGGGAATCTCGGGACATCCCATCATCTACGGCAGCTTCGCGATGGCGATGGCTCTCATCGCGCTGACCATCCGGGGAAAATACTGGTACGTCCCCGTCGTCGCGAACCTCGTGGGGCTGGTGCTCTCCGGCACCCGCAGCGCATGGGTGGGCATCGTACTCGCCCTCGCGCTCTGGCTGCTGTTGCAGTGGCGCACGATCTCCTGGCGCGGTGTAGGCAGCGCGATCCTC
This sequence comes from Micromonospora sp. M61, assembly GCF_018070245.1. NCBI lineage: Bacteria > Bacillati > Actinomycetota > Actinomycetes > Micromonosporales > Micromonosporaceae > Micromonospora > Micromonospora sp. M61. The sequence continues at coordinate 34,921 of NZ_JAGPYA010000060.1, forward strand.
ATCGCCGCGACGGCCCTGATGCTGGTGGCCGTCAAACCATCGGCCTTCTCGTTCATCACCACTGCCGCACCCGGGCCGACCTGGTTTCCCGGGTCGCCGACGACACCCACTCCCGCACCGGGCTCCGGCACGTCCCCCCCGGGCTCCTCCGGCCCCGCCAAGGGGCCTGCCGATCCCGCCGGCGCGGCAGAGTCGCGCATCTCCGACCCCCTGCAGTCGGCCAGCGCGAACGCGCGCTTCGCCCGAATCAGCGTGGTCTGGAACGGCATCACTAAGGACTGGTCGACAGTGGTGTTCGGCAACGGTCCCGAGTCAAATGTCCGTTACCTGGAGAGGGTCGCCATCGGTGATGGTGAGGCGCAGGTTTTCGACAACACCTACCTGACCTTCTGGTACAACTACGGGTTGCTCGGCCTGGCCGGCCTGTTGTCGCTGCTGACGATGCTCTGGTGGCGCCTGCGTTCGGTGACGACCCGCATCCTCCTGGTCGGGCTCGCGGCACAGATCTTCTTCTTCGACGCCTGGCTCTGGCTCGGAGCGGTTGCCGTGTTCGTCCTGGCGGTCGCGCTCGCCGGGGCGGACACGCCGCGGTCGACGGGGCAGCCAGCGGGCAATCCACCCCGGCCGCGGTCGGCTGAGGGACGGTCCCTGACGCGGTAGCCGCAGGGCGGCTTGGTCAGCCCTCGCTGATCAGCATGACCGGTTCGACTCCGTCGAAGGCCTGCTCGACGCGGTAGTCGGCGAGAACCGTCCGCCAGGCATTCGCCTCCTCGCCGATGACGTGTGAGCGGATAAGCCAGATCCGGGCGCCACCACGTCGTCCTGCCAGGGCCAGGGCCTGGGTGAGGCCGGCGCGGATCGCCTGCTCGTCGAGGTCCCGGACCACCACGACATCGGATCGGGTCGGCATGTCCACCCACCAACCGACGGTGTTGCCGTATCGCGCGACAATCTTGACCGGGTCGGGCTTGGAGTAGAAGGCGAAGCCGTACCAGGCCCCCGCGTTCACCACGACGACGTCGTTGCGGGACCGGTGCGTGGCCACGTACTCCGTCGACGAACGGATGTCGGTCACCGACATGGCGAGGTAGTAGAGCCCCGACTTGTTGCCGTCGAACCGGTACCAGCGTTCGTTGTGCACTCCGAACGTGGTCAGCATGACCGCGCAGATCGCCACGGTCGCCACGGTGGGCGGCAACTGGGGGACCCAGCGTCGTACCAGTGTAACCACACCGTGGGCAAGGCCGACGACGCCGATGCCGGCCACCGTGGCCGTCGTGACGAGCAGGAAGTGGGAGGTACGAAGCTCCAACAGCGGATAGGACCTGGCGACTCCCAGTGTTGTCACCGCCACGGGCAGCAGGACGACCGCGGTCGCGCAGGCGGGACGGCCCTGTCGGACGATGGTGACGACGCCGGCGACGAGCAGACCGCCGACGACAAGGGCGGGTGCGCCCAGCACCGGGGTCAGGGCGTCGATTTGCTGGCCGAGGTAACCGGGCAGCTCGGTGAGGCTGGGGAAACTGTCGGCCCAGAACCGCTGCATCGCGTCGTTCTTGCCCTGGGCGGAGATGCTGAAATAGATGATCACGATGATGGTGACCGTGCAGAGCCCTGCCGCGACCACCTCCCGCAGCCGGGCCCACTGCTGCCGCATCGCGGTGACCAGCAGCAACCCGCCGAACACACATGGGGCGGCGATCGCGGTCACGTGACTGAACAACATCCCCCCGGTGACCGCCGCCGTGATCACCCGGAGCCGTCTGCGCGACCAGGTGCGCTCGGCCCAGGCACCTAGCGCGAGCAGAGCCACGGTGACGGCGGCGTCGGCCGTGTACTGCTTGAGATCGTGGCGGATCTGCTGCGCAGGCAGGAGCAGCACCGCCGCCCCGGAGACGAACCCCGCGACGACCCTGAGGCGTTGCGTCGGCCAGTGCAGGGACCGACCGAGCACGTACGCGGCGACAACCGAGAGCCCATGGAACGCGATCGGCACCACCCGCAGGTAATCGGTGTCCGGCACCAGTTGCAGCAGGAAACTCCACCCGAGCGGGGTCGACGAGGTCGCCACCGGCAGATCGCTGAGCGGCAGCCGTACCGATAGCGCGACCCACGCCTCGTCGAGCCAGTACGACGCCGTGAGCGTGGTCCTGAGGTCGTGGATCACCGGGATCAGAGCCACCAGGACGGCCATCGCGATCCAGTCCGCCGGCTTGCCACGGCGCCTGGTCGCAGGCACCGCCGACGCGTCGGAACGGCTCACGTCCTCACGGACGAGTTGTACGACCACACCGATTCCCATCCCGAGTGCGGAACGACCATGCGTCATGCTCCAACCTGACGGCGTCGTCGGGAAGAGCGGAGCGTCATGTCGTCCCTAACCAGCCGTTGGTGCCACAGCAGATTCGCGGCCGGTTCCGGGGCTGCGGAAGCGATCGACTGGCGCGATGATGCTCCCGGGCGGTCCGTCACCGGTCGGGCTACCATCGTCGCGCGGTGTCGGCTGGTCTTCCGGCTCACGCAGCATGGCTGGCGTCCAGTTCTTCAGCCGCAACGCCGGCTCCTCGACGAGGTGCCAGGAGAGCAACGCGATTCCGAGAGTGACCATGGCGCTGACCAGGAAGAAGCCGGTGAGACCGATCGCCTGCACCCCGAGCGTGGCCATGACCTGTTGCACCACGAACGAGTAGATGTAAACCCCGTACGAGTAGTCGTTGCGATTTCCGACCCGGTGCAGCGCCTTTGGCAGCCGCACGGCGAGCCAGAGGATGGCGTACGCATAGGCGACCAGCCCCGGGCCGAAGAAGTGCCCGCTGACGGCGGAACACCCGAAGACGACGAGGGCGAGCACCCCCAGCAGATCGTTGATCGGCAGACGGTCGCTGTACAGCTCAGCTACCCCGCCGAGGAGGAACATGAAGCCGAACCAGAGCAGGTCGGTCTTCTGGAGCGCGCCGAGCAGCGGTAGGGGGCCGATCGTCCCCGTCGCCCAGATGCCCTGCCCGTCGCTGAGCCCCTGCCCGTTGGTGCCGTGCAGGACGTAGTTCCAGCAGATCACCCCGTAGACGGCGAACGCGGCGAGCAGCACGAGCCAGCGCAACTGCCGGCGCAGGAAGGTGAGCGCCGCCAGCACGGCGACCAGCAAATAACAGACGATCTCGTAACCGAGGGTCCACAGTGACCCATTGATCGTGTTGCCACCCTGCCACCGCCAGTACGGCGTGTCGCCCTGCAACAGGTCGGCGATACCGAACTGGCGGAGGCCACCCCACCAGTTCTGCCGCAGGTATTCGAGCACGCCACCGGGGCTCCGCCACAGTCCGTCGAGCGTGCCGTGCCGATCGAGGTGGAGCAGGGGTGCGACGACCAGGCCCGTCACCAGCAGGCAGATCCACAGGCCGGGCCAGATCCGCAGAGCCCGGTGCCACAGGAAGCGGGGCACCGAGCTGCGTCGAGCGGAACGGACGATCAGGAACCCGGAGATCGTGAAGAATCCGGCTACCGCCACGTCGCCCAGGTCGACCTGTCGGAAGAGCGGCCGCCCGAAGCCGAGCGCGGCCGCGTGCGAGAGCACCACGGCGAGTGCGAACGCGAGCCGCAGGGCCCCGAAACTGTTCGCACGTCCACGATACGCCTCGGCCAATGGCTGCGACATGGTCGTTCGTCGCATCACCCGCTGGCGAAGGGAGAACGCGGACACTAGCTGGACGCTGCCGGCCAAGCTGGCGTCGGTACGGACCCACCCGTGCCCCGTTGCGCTGGCACCGGCGAACCGATCAGGCGGGCCGCATGCGGGTTACGCCGAGCCGCGGTCGGCAACCCGATCAGGAACTCCGGGAACATCCCGAAGAAGGTCCTCGCGCTCTGCAGTTCCAGGGTGTGCGCGCGGGACCACTGGAACGAGTTGGTCGCGCGGGCCCAGTGGTGGGTCCAGCGGACGTCGCCGAGCAGGGCGACCGGCATGCCGTGCCGCCACGCCCGGAGCCCCAGCTCGTGATCCTCGTAGTAGAGGAAGAACTTGTCGTTCCAGCCACCCATCGCGATGAAGTCCGCGGTGCGAGCGGCCACCGCCGCACCCATGACCCACGCCACGTAGACGGCCTCGCCGTCGTTCGCCACCACCCGGTAGTTCGCGTGCATCCGGGACAGCGGCCAGATCTTCCGGTTACCCAGCTTCGCCGTGGCGTAAGGAAAACCGCGGCCGTTGGGCTGGGGCGTGCCGTCAGTCGCGAGCAGCTGAGGCGCGACCAGACCACCGTGCACGTCGAGGTGGCGCTGCATGGTTGCGAACCCGTCCGGCCCGATCTCGAGGTCCGGGTTGGCGAACAGCACGTACTCGCTCGCCGTCTGCCGTACGCCAACGTTGTTGGCCTTGGAGAAGCCCACGTTCTCCGGCAACCGGATGACCCGGGCACCCAGCTCCTCCGCCACGGCGGCCGAGTCGTCGGCGGAGTTGTTGTCGACGACGATCCACTCATAGGGCTTGTGGACACCGCTCCAGCACCGCCGGAGCGTGTCCGCAGAGTTGTAGGTGACCGTTACGACACTCCACGGGTGTCCTGACATCACGCGCTCCGAACTCTCAGATAGCTGATCAGGGTTGCAAAGCCGAATCGCTTGCCCTTCCACTGCCGGCGGGCCGCAGGCCCCTCCAGCAGGCCACGCCCCACGCCGCGCAGGAAGGGGCGGAGCAGGCCCTGACGGGCACGTCGGGCGGCCAGCGCCACGTGCGCCAGGGCGAGGACCGGTATCGCGACGAGCATCAGCGGCCAGGTGAAGGTCCGCGCGGCGACCAGGAGGCGATTGCGGGCCAGCAGGAACGCCCGGAATCCCTGGAGCTTGTTGTCGCCTTCGACGCTGTGGCCACCGGCGTGCGGGAGCATGAAGTCCAGCCGCCGGGTCCGCAGGCCCGCCGCGTAGAGGCGGAACGCCAGGTCGGCATCCTCACCCCAGGCGAACAGGTGCTCGTAGAACCCGCCGAAGCGGTGGAAGAGGGCGGTGGGGAAGACAGCCGCCCCACCGGACGGACCGAGTGGTCCGCGCGGCACCGTCACCGACCGGTCGATGAAGAGCGAGACCGGGTGCAGATCGATGCCGACGTACTCGCCCCCGTGCATCGCGAGACCCACGGCGATCGGGCTGTCCGGGTCCGCCGCGATGGCGGCGAAAAGGCGGGCCAGCGCGTCCTCCGGCAACCAGACGTCCGGGTTCAGCAGTAGGACGTGGCTCGTCCGCACCGCGGCGACGGCTCGGTTGCAGCCGGCGGCGAAGCCAGGGTTCGACGAGTCGGGGAGATACTCGTACCGGTCGTCGTCCAGACAGTCGGCGATGACCTTCGCGCTCTCGTCCTCCGGCCAGTTGTCGGCGAAGATGAATCTCACCGGTAGCCCGTCGGCGGCGCGTACCCAGGTGGGGAGCGTCTCGGCGAGCATGTCGCTGGACCGGTAGAGAACCGTGACGAGCGTCAACGTCTCTGTCACGCGGACACCTCCCTCACTGTTTGCGGATCACGTGCGGACAACCGGTCGGGCGACGGCATCCCCGTCACAGGAGGGACCTGTACAGGCTCTGCCACCGCTGGACGCACCGGTCGAAGGCGTACTCCTGGGCGTACCACTCGGCCACCCGCTGGGCCTCGTCGACGGCTCGGCGGCCGACGGCCTGCCGGATGGCGTCGGCGAGCGCGGCCGGCGCCAGGTCCGCCTGGAACGCCAGGGTGCCCGTCGCATGCCGGGTGACCTCGGCGAGGCCGCCGGCGCCGGTGTGCACCACGGGTACGCCGAGCGACAACGCCTCCAGCGCGCTGAGCCCGAACGACTCGACCCGGGACGGCACCACGAGGCAGTCGATCCCCTGGAGGAAGTCCGCTGCGACGACCCGGCCGACGAGGTCGAGGTTCGGCTGGGGGGCGATCGGCAGCGTGCCTGCGCCAGCGACCTTGAAGTCCAACTCGGGGAGGAGAGCGGCGATCTCGGACAGGAGATCGACCCCCTTCTCCTTCTCCAGCCGGCCGAGATAGCCGACCACCGGCCGGCGACCCGGCTGTGGGGTGTGCGGCTTCGGGCTGGGCCACGTGACGGGCAGCGGGTTGGGGATCAGGTGGATGTTCTTGACACCGCCACGCTCGCGCAGTTCGGCGGCCTCAAACTCGGACACCGCCACCGTCGCGTGTGGACGGGCGCGACGCATGGCCAGGTCCAGCGTGATGTTGGACTGGATGAGCGCCTTCTGCTGGAACGACCCGGCCGTGTCCCGGTACTGCCAGAGACTGTTGTGCAGGGTGACGACGAGTGGGGTCCGCCTGCGTTCCATGCTCAGCGCTGCCCGGGAGTGCATCGCCGCCGACAGCAGATGAGCACAGACCACGTCCGGCTGGACCTCGTTGACGAGGCGGCGGATCTCCCGAGCGTAGCCGAGATCGACCCGGCTGGTCGCGCTGAGCCCGATCCACGGCACCCCGGCCTCACGCAGCGCGTAGCCCACCTCGTCGTCCGAGGTGGCGGCGATGACGTCGAGGCCGGTACGTGCGTGAGCCGGGATGATCTCCGTCAGGATGCGCTCGGCGCCACCGAGCTGCCGCCGGCCCGAGCCGCCCGTCGTGCAGACGAACAACACCTTCATCAGGCACGCAGTCCCTCGACGGCGCCACGCGCGATGGCGCGGCGGACCGGGTTTCCTCCCACCGCAGCGCGCAGCAGCACCCCGCCCACGTACGCGGTCGTGGCGATGCGGCCGCGCCGGCCGCCCATGGTCCGGCTCGCCCGGATGAACTCCCGGGTGCGGCGCTGGGAGATCTCCTCCTCGGACCAGCGCCGCTTCGCGGTCGCGTCGTCCTCGTGCATGATCACGGCCTCCGGGACGTACGCCAGTCGCAGGCCCTGCTGACGGACGGCCCAGCACAGCCGCATGTCCTCGGAGTAGAAGAACGAGGTCTCGTCGACGCCGCCGATGGCGTCGAAGGTGCTCCGGCGCATGGCGACGAAGGGCCCGGTCAGCCAGTCCGCCTTCTCCGGTGGCGCGACGATCCGCAGGTTCGGCAGCACGAGGCTCAGCCCGGTGGCGTGGGCGAAACCGACGCCCAGGCCCAGGAACCGCCCACCCTCGGTCTGCGACACCCCGGAAGGCGTGACGACGCCCGGGAAGGCCGCGCCCACCTTCGGGTCCTGCAGGGCGGCCAGCAGCCGGGCCACGGCGTCGGCGTGCACGATGATGTCGTTGTTGGAGAGGATCACGTTCGACCGGCTCGTGTGGCGCACGCCGAGGTTCATTCCTCGCGCGTATCCCAGGTTGGAGCCGGACTGGACGTACTGGACGCCCTGCTGGGCGCAGAACTCGCTGAGCGACTCCTGGATGTGCAGTGAGCTGCCGTTGTCGACGACAACGATCTCCGCCTCCGACGGCAGCGACAGGACACAGGCGCGGGTGCGCTCAAAGTCCTCCCACGCGAGGACAACAATCGAGACATCCATGTCAAACCGTCCCATGATTCGGCGACTGCGCTCGTCGCAGGCTCGCTCTGGAGGCGAAGGCGTGTACGACGTAGGCGAGCGTCGAGGCGATCGCCGCCCCGAACACACCCGCCCACGGGATGATCGCAAAGTACGCGGGGATCGCGAACGCCAAGGTGATCATGGCGACCACAGTCGTCGCCCGCTCGCCCCGCCTCTTCAGCAGCAGGGCGCTCCAGCTCTTGCCGGCGGCGGTGGCCAGCGAACCGGGCAGGAGGACAAGGCCGAGGATCCAGGCGTGCCGGTACTCGGGTTGGAGGTAACCGAGCACGCCGAGCCCGAGGACGGCCGCCAGGGCGACCGGCAGGGCCGCGGTGACCACGGCTCGGGTGGGGTCGGGCCCATCCGTGCCATCCCGGCTGGCCAGGATTCGCTGCGCCCGTACGACGGCACCGGCCTGCGCGAACTCCAGTGCGGCGACCGCCAGGGCGTACACGCCGAGTGGGCCGGCCCCGACGAACCGGGCCACCAGGATCTGGTTGAACCGGAGCGTCATCATCTGGGCGAAGATCCCGAGATGGAGGTTGCCGACGGCGGCCAGGTCGGCGCGGTAGTCCACCCCGGTCGCCTGCGCCCGTGGCGCGCGCCCGATCCGCCGGAGCATCCCCAGCACCAGGCCGCACACCGCCAGCGCGCTGACCCACTGGACGACCAGCCAGACCATGCTCCACAGGCCGCCGTCGAGGTAGCCGGCGAAGTACAGCCCGACGTAACCACCGACCAGGACCGCGCCGCTCGCCGCCCGCAGCGAGTAGACGGCCATGAAGCCCTTCTGCCGCAGCGCGATCGACGAGACCGTGTTGAAGATCGTCAGACCTGCGGCCGACCCCACGCCGACCAGGTAACTGCCGATCCCGGCGACCGCGGTGAGTACGGCTGCGGCGACGACGGAGAGCAGGATCGAGGACGCCAGCATCGCAAGGACCCAGGGACGCCCCCGGGAGAAGACCCAGCCGCCCGGCCTGGACAGCAGGAACGTGTCCAGGGACAGACCACCGACGGCCGCGCCCAGTGTCGCGCTCACCATGTTCGCGGAGAGTTCACCGCGCTCCGCCGGCGGCAGCGCCACCGACAGGACCGCCGCCAGGCCGGTCAGACCGAGCGCTCCGATGTACAGCCGCTCGGGTGCGATCAGTCGCCGGATCAGGCCCGCTATGCGGCGGCCGGGCGGTGGTGTGGTGTCCGGACCCGGCGATGGCCGAGCAGCATTGACCAGCGACACGCCGTTTCTCGCCCCCGTTTTTCGACACGTGCAACACGACGAGTCGTACGTCGCTGGCACTTTCTACCGGAACGCTGTTGCACCTGCAATCGTCCGGGCGGCCCTAACCGGCAGTGCCAGAACACGTGCCGCCGCCGCCGAACGGTCGGCGTAGACTTCCCGACCCGTGAGGATCCTCGTCACCGGCGGAGCCGGATTCATCGGGTCGGAGTACGTTCGCCTGCTGCTGGGCAAGCCCCTCGGCAGTGCCGACGGCGTGCCGCCGCTCGAGCCGGCGGTCGTGACCGT
>NZ_JAGPYA010000061.1:0-43480 GCF_018070245.1 Micromonospora sp. M61
GCGGGGGGGGGGGTTTCGAGACCCGGGCCGCCGGCAGTTCGGTTCGGTCAGGTGGCCGTCACAGTGCCGCGCACTGGGTGGTGCGGGGGCCGTGCACGGTGTTGGCGACGCCCAGGTTGGTCGGGGCGGGGCTGTTTGCCGTGCAGTTGAGCGGGCCGCGGATGGTGTTTCCGGCCAGCAGGGGTGCGTCGGTGCCGGTGGTGTTGCCGGTCAGGCTGACCGGACCGGCGATGGTGACGTCGATGACGGAGACCGCGTTGGTGGTCTTCGCGATCTGGACCGGGCCGTTGATGGTGGTGTCGGCGAGGAGGATGCCGGCGGCGCCGGTGGCGGTGACCGGGCCGCTGATGGTCGTTCCGGTCGCGACGAGTGCCGCGCCGGCCCGGACGGTGACGGGGCCGTTGATGGTGGCGTCGTCGGCGCAGGTGAAGCCGGAGACGGTCAGTGGTCCGTTGCGTCGGCCGGTGAGGGTCGGGTAGACGCGTTCGCCGTCGGTCAGCTTCTCCACGCCCTTGGTGTCGAGCAGCAGCGGGATGAGGCCGCGTTCGGGTTGGTTGAGGGGGACGTAGTAGCCGTCCTCGGTCTTGATGACCTTCCAGCCGTGTGCGGCGATGCGTTGCGCGACGGTGGTGCCGACGCCGCCGGGTCCGTCGGTGCGGGCGCCGTTGTACTGCTCGTCGGTGAGTTTGTAGGCGCAGGGGGCGTTGTCGAGGATGAGGTCGGCGCGGGGTGCGTCCAGCGGCGGCGGGCTGTCGCCGGGGTGCGGGGCGGGGTAGGCCGGGATGGGTCGGGAGCCGCGGAAGACGAGGCGGCCGGTGTTGGCGGCCTGGATCTCGATGGACTCGGCGCGGGAGTTGAGGATGTCGGCACGGTCGGCGCGGTGGTAGTCGAGGAACTGCTGGAAGGTCCACAGCGCGGAGTAGGTCTTGCGGCGCCGGTTGTTGGCGGTGTTGCCCTCGTCGGGTCGGGTCTGACCGCCGGAGCTGCGCAGTTCGAGCAGGGAGTTGGCGACGTTCTTGAGGCCGAGGGTGTTGCGCAGGATGGTTTCCTCGCTGAGGCCGATGTTGCCGCCGCCTTCGCAGCCGTAGGGGCAGGCCCACCAGCCGGCTTCGGCGCCCTTGGCGTACATGTGACCTTCGATCATGTCCTGGGACTGGTCGAAGATGGGTTGGGCGACGTTCTGGTGCCGCGGGGGCAGCATGGGCAGGTCTCCGGCGCGGGAGTTGCCGAACTCGTGGCCGTCGTAGCCGGCGACGGGTCGGTAGTCGCGGACCATCTTGATGTACGCGGCGGTTTCCGGCTGGCGGATGAGCGAGTAGTCGCGGTTGAGGTCCTGGCCGGTGGAGTTGCCGCGGGTGTTGTTGGCCCGGCCGTCGCCGTTGATGGTGGGGACGATCAGGACGGTGGTTCGGCTGAGCAGGTCCGTGATCCGGGGGTCGGTGCTGAAGGCGAGTTGCCGGGCCATGATGAGGCAGGCCTCGCGGTCGCCCGGTTCGTTGCCGTGCACGTTGCAGTTGATGGCCACCGGTGCGGTGGCGGCGACGGCTTCCGGGGTGGTCGCCGGGGTGGGGTGGCCGATGACCATCATGTTGATGGGTCGGTTCTGCACGGTGCGGCCGAGTTCGACGACGCGGACGCGGTCGCTGAGGGCGTCGATGGTGGCGGTGTAGGCGTACTCGTCGGTGTCGCTGGTGTACTGCGCGGCGTGGGTGGTCTCCCAGCCGGTGCGCAGTTGCTCGCCGGGGGTCGTGGGGTTGCCCCAGGGTGCGGTGGTGGTGGCGACGACCGGGTCGGAGTAGGGCTGTTCGGTGGTGTCGGTGCGGGCGCGTACGCGCCACTGGAAGGTGTCGCCGGGGTTGAAGCCGGCGTCGGCGAAGGTGGGTGCCTGTTGGTTGATCTGGCGGTTGGGTCGCCAGATACCGACGATGGTCGGTGCGCCGGTGGGGGTGCCGTTGGCGTCGATGGCGGTGCGTTCGATCTGGTAGTCGGTGGCGCCGTCGACGGGTTGCCAGGCGAGGGTGGCGTACCCGTCGGCTTGGCGGACGGTGAGGGCGGTGACCTGGTGGGGTTCCGCGGCGCTCTGGGCGTTGGCGGGGGTGGGTGCGGTGGTGAGGGTGAGAGCGATGAGGGTGGATACGGCGATGAAGGTGGATCGCTGACGTCTCATGTGGCCTCCGACGAGTTGATCGTGGCGCGTGTCGACCAGCATGATCGTCGAAGTGGGTCGATGCAATGATCTTGAGGGAATCTTGCGTCTCGGGGCGGTGCTCCCCCGGGCGCGGCTGAGCCACGGTGCGGCCGGTCGGGCGATGACGCTCAGCCGAGGTCGACCAGCAGGGGGCGGTGGTCGGAGATGGTGGACGCCGGTGCGGTGACCGCCCGTACCGGTGGGAGCTGGTCGAGGGCGTGCCGGTCGGCGAGGATGTGGTCGAGTTGGACGCGGGGCTGCCCGGAGGGGTAGGTGGGGCGGCGGCCCAGTGGATGCCAGCCGGAGACGAGGCGGGCCGCGCCGGCGGGCAGGTTGAGGTCGCCGAGCAGGACGCGGGGGGCGGGCAGGGCGCGCAGGGCGCGGACGGTCTGTCGCAGTTGGCGGGCGTTCCAGCCGGGCACGAAGGACAGGTGTGTCGCGGCCACGGTGAGCGGGCCGTACGGGGTGTCGAGGATGGCGGCGAGCACGACGCGGGGTTCGTCGTGCAGGAGGATCAGGCCGCCGCGGGGGCCTGGCACGTAGACCGGTGAGCGGACGGGTGCCGGTTTGAGTCGGGTGATGTGCCAACTGCGTACGGGGTGTCGGCTGATGAGGCCGATGCCGTAGCAGGGTTCGCCGTGCCCGTCGTCGTCGTGGCGCAGCGGGCGGAAGTGTTCCCCGGGGGTGCCGACGACGGCGGCGGCGAAGCGGTGGTGGGGTGCGTCGAGGGCGCGGGCGGCGATGGCGGTGAGGTCGAGTTTGCCGCTGCGGTGTTGGTCGCGGTCGACCTCCTGCAGGGCGAGCACGTCGGCGTCGAGGGCGCGTACGGCGTCGGCGAGGCGGTCGGAGTCGACGAGCCCGTCGGTGAGGGATCGTCCGTGCAGCAGGTTGAAGGTGGCCAGGCGCACTCCTGCACCTTACGTGCCCGTGGCATGGTTGCCGGGTGCTGAAGGTGCTGCTGTGTTCCGTGCTGGTGTTCGTGGCGGTCGGCGCGTTGGGGGTGTGGTTGCGGCGTACGAGGGGTCGGTGACCGGGTGAGGCTGGCCACTCGGGTGCTGGTCGGGCGCGTCGGGTAGGCAGAATTGCCGCCCGTGGACGCCGTGACGCTGAGTACCCTGCTGGCCGCCGCCGCGATGGCCGGGTGGGTGGATGCCGTGGTCGGTGGTGGTGGGTTGTTGCTGCTGCCGGCGTTGTTGGTGGCTGCCCCGGGGTTGCCGGTGGCCACCGCGTTGGGCACGAACAAGCTGGCCGCGATCTTCGGTACGGCCACCGCGGCGGCGACGTACGCCCGTCGGACGAAGGTCGACTGGCGGGTGGCGGCACCGGCGGCGGGGGTGGCGGTGCTCAGCGCGGGGGTGGGCGCGGCGCTGGCCGGGGCGGTGCCGGCATCGGCGTACCGGCCGGTCGTGCTGGTGGTGCTGGTGTCGGTGGCGGTGTTCGTGCTGCTGCGTCCCCGGATGGGGGTGGTGGCGGTGCCGGCGAAGCGGACTCCGGTGCGGGTGGCGGTGGTGATCGCGGTGGCCGGTGTGGGCATCGCCCTGTACGACGGTCTGATCGGTCCGGGGACCGGCACGTTCCTGGTGTTGGCGTTCACCGCTGTGATCGGCGCGGACTTCGTGCACGGCTCGGCGATGGCGAAGGTCGTCAACGCGGGCACGAACCTGGGCGCGTTGGTGGTGTTCGGGGTGACCGGGCACGTGTGGTGGCTGCTGGGCGCGGGGATGGCGGTGTGCAACATCGCCGGCGCGGTGCTGGGGGCGCGGATGGCGTTGCGCCGCGGGTCGGGGTTCGTGCGGGTGGTGCTGCTGGTCGTGGTGGTGGCGTTGGTCGCGAAGCTCGGGTACGACCAGTGGGTGGCCCGCTGATGGCGGTACGCCCCGAGCATGACCGTGCGGTCCTGGCGCGGTTGCTGGGCCGTGATCCGGTGCTGCACGCCTACCAGTTGGGTGACCTGGACGACTTCTTCTGCCCGTACACCTCGTGGTTTCGCTCCGGGGAGCAGGTCGCGTTGCTCTATCGCGGGGTGGACCCGCCGACGCTGCTGGCGTTCGCGGCGCCGGCGGACACCGGGGCGCTGGCGGCGTTGCTGGCCGACCTTGCGCCGGGGTTGCCCGCCCGGTTGTACGCGCACCTCTCCCCCGGGCTGTCCGACGTGCTGGCCGGGTCGTTCCGGTTGGACTCCGGTGGTGCGCACCACCGGATGGCGTTGACCGATCCGGTCCGGTTGTCGGCGGTGCGTCCGGAGGGTGTGGTGCTCGGGCCGGCGGACCTGCCGGGGCTGCGCCACCTGTACGAGCGGGCGTACCCGGGGAACTGGTTCGATCCTCGGATGCTGGACACCGGGCAGTACCTGGGCGTACGCGAGGGCGGTGAGCTGGTGGCGGTGGCCGGGGTGCATGTGTGGTCCCCGGCCTACCGGGTGGCGGCGTTGGGCAACGTCACGACCCATCCGCTGTGGCGTGGGCGAGGGCTGGGCGCGGCGGTGGTGGCGGCGTTGTGTGTGCGGCTGCGCGAGACCGTGGAGCACGTCACGTTGAACGTGAAGGCGGACAACACGGCGGCGGTAAGGCTCTACGAGCGGGTGGGGTTCACCCGGGTCGCCGACTACGAGGAGTGGACGCTGACGGCCCGGTGACGCCTCGCCGCTCGTCTCGGGTGGTGCCGCCCGCGGTCGGGTCAGCGGCGGCGGCTGGGTGAGTCGAAGCGGCCGGCGCGGATCTCGCGCAGGGCCCGGCGGCGGATGTCACCGCGCAGGGTGTCGACGTAGAGCGTGCCGCGCAGGTGGTCGGTCTCGTGTTGCAGGGCGCGGGCGAGGAACCCACTGCCGGCGATGGTCAACGGTTCGCCGTGCTGGTCGACGCCGCGGGCGGTGGCGTGCAGGGCCCGGGCGGTCGGGAAGTACAGCCCGGGGATGGACAGGCAGCCCTCCTCGTCGTCCTGGAGCTCGTCGGACAGTTCGAGGGTGGGGTTGATCAGGTGGCCGCGGTGCCCGTCGGCGTCGTAGACGAACACCTGGGCGCTGACGCCGATCTGGGGTGCGGCGACGCCGGCGCGGCCGGGGGCGCCGAGCAGGGTGTCCATCAGGTCGGTGACCAGGGCCCGCAGCTCGACGTCGAAGGTGGTGACCGGTTCACATTCGGTGCGCAGGACGGGGTCGCCGATGATCCGGATGGGCCGCATGGTCATGTCGGTCAGCGTATCGCCGGTGGCGGTGGGGTCACCGCCCGGCCAGGGTGGCGCGGATCGGGGCTGTCTTCGCGGCGGCTTCGGCGACTTCGGCGGACGCGTCGCTGTCCCAGGTGATGCCGCCGCCTGCCCAGGTGTGCAGGTGCTGGCCGTCGGCGGCGGCGGTACGGATGGTCAGGCCGAGGTCGACGCGGCCGGGGGCGACCCATCCCAGCGCGCCCATGCTGGCGCCGCGACCGACGGGTTCGAGAGCGGCGATCTGGGTGAGGGCGGCGCGCTTGGGCGCGCCGGTGACGGACCCGCCGGGGCAGGTGGCGCGCAACAGGTCGGCGAGGCCGAGGCCGTCAGCGGCCGCGGCGCGGACTGTCGACTCGGCCTGCCACAGGTCGCACCAGCGGCGGACGGTGAACAGGTCGTCGACGGTGACGGTGCCGGTGCGGGCGATGCGGGCGAGGTCGTTGCGTTCCAGGTCGACGATCATGACGTGTTCGGCGCGTTCCTTGGCGCTGGCGAGGAGTTCGGCGCGGCCGGTGGCGGTGGCCGGGCGGGTGCCCTTGATGGGTCGGGTGATCAGATGTCCGTCGGTCACCTCGATGAGGGTTTCCGGGGAGGCGCAGCCGATGGCCCAGCCCTCGCCGGTGAGGACGCCGCCGTAGCGGGCGCCGGGGAGCGCGCCGAGGCGGCTGAGGGCGGGCAGGGGGTCGCCGGCGTAGCGGGCGGCGGCGTGACCGACGAGGTTGGTCTGGTAGACGTCGCCGCGGCCGATGGCGGCGCGGACCTGGTCGACGGCGTCGGCGTGTTGACGCGGCGTCCAGCTCTCGGTCCACTCGCCGAGCCACCACGGCGACGCCGGTGCGCCCGGTGCGGTGGCCCGGGTGGGGCGGTGGTCGTAGACGACGACGGCGAGGTCGGGCAGGGTCGGCGCGGGCTCGGGCGCCGCGCCGGGTGCGCCGGCCAGGTGGGCCCCGGCCGCGGCGGACAGGTAGAGCGCCGCCCCGCAGACCCCGGTGTCGTGCTGGCGGGTGGCGGGTCGGGTGAGGTCGTGCAGTGGCAGGCCGTGCGCGGCGAGGAACTCCTCGGCGACTGCGGCGGGGTCGCCGCCGTCACTGAGGCGCCACTGCAGTCGGGCGCGTTCGGTCAGGGCGCCTCGGCACGCGGCCGGCGCCGCCGGCACATCGACCAACGCGGTCGGGCCACTGCCCGCGGCCAACGCAGCTGAGCCGCTGCCCGCGGCACCAACCTGTGGGAGCGTTTCCACGCCGTACGGTCCGACCTTCCTCATCCGTTCAGTGGATTTCCGGTGCGCCAGGTGGGCACCTGCTCGATGCTGGACACTTTCGCTTGGTACTGTGCGTCACTGGTCATGTGAACCATGACACAGTGCCCCCACAGTCCGGAGAACCCGATGTGCCAGCACCAACCGACCTGCCCCTCTGCTGAAGCCACCGATCGGGAAGCCGCGCGAGTCCTCGCTTGCTTCCGTGAGCAGGGCTGGAGCCTGCTCTGCAATGGTGTCATCGTCTTCGAGGACACCGGCGAGCTGCTCCCCGACGGCAGCAGCATCGCACCGCACCGTGGCCCCGCCCGTCACGCCCTCGTCGCCTGATCGACCACTCAGAGTCACCGAATAGCCGCCGTCGACCCAGGCTGGTCCCCCGGTAAGGGACACCGAGCCCAGGTCGCAGCGGCTGCCGGGGCGGCCAACACCGCCCGCCCCGGCTCGCCGTCGTTCGTCCTCGAACGCCCCCGGCGTTGTCAGTCCTCGAACGCCTCCGGCGACGGGCACGAGCAGACCAGGTTCCGGTCGCCGTACGCGCCGTCGATACGCCGCACCGGCGGCCAGTACTTCCCGGCCCGGTCCACCCCTGCCGGGTACGCGCCCACCGACCGCGGGTACGGGTGCGGCCACTCGTCACCGCTGACCATCGCCGCGGTGTGCGGCGCGTTGGCCAGGGGGTTGTCGGCCGCCGGCCACTGCCCCGAACCCACCTGCTCGATCTCCGCCCGGATCGCGATCATCGCGTCGCAGAACCGGTCCAGCTCGGCCAGGTCCTCGCTCTCGGTCGGCTCCACCATCAGCGTCCCCGCCACCGGGAACGACATCGTCGGCGCGTGGAAGCCGTAGTCGATCAGCCGCTTCGCCACGTCGTCGACGCTGACCCCGGTCGCCTTCGTCAACGGCCGCAGGTCGAGAATGCACTCGTGCGCCACCAGGCCCTTGTTGCCGGCGTACAGCACCGGGAAGTGTCCCCGCAGGCGCGCCGCCACGTAGTTCGCCGCCAGGACCGCCACACCGGTCGCCCGGGTCAGCCCCTCGGCGCCCATCATCCGCAGGTACGCCCACGGGATCGGCAGGATCCCCGCCGACCCGTACTTCGCCGCCGAGATCGCCGGCGTGGAGTCCGCGTGCGCGCCCAGCGGGTCGCCGGGCAGGAACGGCGCCAGGTGCGCGCGCACCGCGACCGGGCCCACGCCGGGGCCACCGCCGCCGTGCGGGATGCAGAACGTCTTGTGCAGGTTCAGGTGCGACACGTCCGCGCCGAACTTGCCCGGCTTCGCGAACCCGACCAGGGCGTTGAGGTTCGCCCCGTCGACGTACACCTGACCGCCGGCGTCGTGGACCTTCGCGCACAGCGACGCGATGCCGGTCTCGTACACGCCGTGCGTCGACGGGTACGTCACCATGATCCCGGCGAGCGCGTCCCGGTGCTTGTCGATCTTCGCGTCGAGGTCGACCAGGTCGACGTTGCCGTCGTCGTCGCAGGCCACCACGACGACCCGCATGCCGGCCATCACCGCCGACGCCGCGTTGGTGCCGTGCGCCGACGACGGGATCAGGCACACGTCGCGGTGCGACTCACCCCGCGAGGCGTGGTAGGAGCGGATCGCCAGCAACCCGGCCAGCTCACCCTGGGAACCCGCGTTGGGCTGCACGCTGACCGCGTCGTAGCCGGTCACCTCGGCCAGCCACGACTCCAGCTGGCCGATCATCTCCCGGTACCCGGCGGTCTGCGCGTCCGGCGCGAACGGGTGGATGTGCGCGAACTCCGCCCAGCTGATCGGCTCCATCTCGGTGGTCGCGTTCAGCTTCATCGTGCACGACCCGAGCGGGATCATGCCCCGGTCCAGGGCGTAGTCGAAGTCCGACAGCCGGCGCAGGTAGCGCAGCATCGCCGTCTCGGAGTGGTGGCTGCGGAACACCGGGTGGGTGAGGAAGTCACTGGTGCGGGCCAGGTCGACAGGCAGGGCCGCGTCCACGGCCCCGTCGAACGTGGGCACCCCGAACGCCGCCCACACCTGCGCCAGGTGCGCGAGCGTGGTGGTCTCGTCGCAGGACACGCCCACCCGGTCGGCGTCGACCAGCCGCAGGTTCACGCCCCGCTCGGCGGCCGCCGCGACGACCTGCGCGGCCCGGCCCGGCACGCTGACGGTCACGGTGTCGAAGAACGCGACGTCCGCGACGTCCACGCCGCCGGCGCGCAGCCCGGCCGCGAGCCGCGCCGCCATCTGATGGGTACGCGCCGCGATGTCACGCAGCCCGTCCGGGCCGTGGTAGACGGCGTACATGCCGGCCATCACGGCGAGCAGCACCTGCGCGGTGCAGATGTTGCTGGTCGCCTTCTCCCGCCGGATGTGCTGCTCGCGGGTCTGCAACGCCAACCGGTAGGCCGGGTTGCCGTCCGCGTCGCGTGACACCCCGACCAGGCGCCCGGGCAGCATCCGCTCCAGGCCCGCCCGCACTGCCAGGTAACCGGCGTGGGGCCCACCGAAGCCCATCGGTACGCCGAAGCGCTGGGTGGTGCCGGCGGCGATGTCCGCCCCGATCTCGCCCGGTGCCCGTAGCAGCGTCAACGCCAACAGGTCCGCAGCGACCGTGACGAGAGCCCCGGTGGCGTGTGCGGCCTTGACGAGGGCGCTGTGGTCCCGGACCGCCCCGGACGCTCCCGGGTACTGCAGGTGCAGGCCGAAGAACTCCGCCGGCACCTCGTCGCGCTCGACGTCGACGACCCGCACCTCGATGTCGAGGGGCTCGGCCCGACTGGTGATGACCGCGATGGTCTGCGGCAACGCGTCGGCGTCGACGACGTACACCCGGCTCTTGCTCTTGGAGGCCCGCCGCGCGAGGGTCATGGCCTCGGCCGCGGCGGTGCCCTCGTCGAGCATGGAGGCGTTCGCGGTGGCCAGGCCGGTCAGGTCGGTGACCATCGTCTGGAAGTTCAGCAGCGCCTCCAGGCGGCCCTGGCTGATCTCCGGCTGGTACGGCGTGTACGCCGTGTACCAGGCTGGGTCCTCCAGCACGTTACGGCGGATCACCGCCGGGGTGTGCGTGCCGTGGTAGCCGAGACCGATCATGGAGACGGCGACGGTGTTGCGGGCCGCCAGGGCGCGCAGCTCGGCGATCGTCTCGGCCTCGGTGGCCGGGTCCGGCAGGTCGAGGGTGCCGTGCCAGCGGATCACCTCGGGGATCGCGGCGTCCATCAGCTCGTCGATCGAGCCGTGCCCGACGACCTCCAACATCCGACGCTCGTCGTCGGGGCCGGGACCGATGTGACGGGTGGCGAACTGCTCTACGGTCATAGGAGGCACTCCCGGGGCGAGGTCGACGTGTCGGCCTCCCCCTCTGTCGCACCCCAGGGGGCGCTCCACAGTGCCTGCCCACGAGGTCCTTTTGCCTGAGAGGTTCCGGGGAGGATTTGCCCCTTCGGCGCCGCCCTGCGTGCTGTCGGGCGGTCTCTCCCACGTGGGTGTTACCGGCGCTCCCAACGCTACCAGCGCCGGTGTTTCCCGCAGATGTCCTACCCCGGCCCCCGTGCCCGCCGTTCAGACCCCGACCGTCGCCGCGTTGCCGGCGACCCGGGCGGCCAGCTCCGGCAGCAGCGCACCCAACGGGGCGTCGACGCACACGCTGGCGTGTGCGTCGCCCCGCGTCGGACCCTGGTTGACGATCGCCACCGGGATGCCCTGTTTCGCCGCCCGAATCACGAAACGTCGCCCCGACATCACCGTCAACGACGACCCCAGCACCAGCAACGACCGGGCCTGCCCCACGGCCGCGAAGCAGCGCGCCACCCGCTGCGGCGGCACCGTCTCGCCGAAGAACACCACGTCGGGCTTCAACATGCCGGTGCCGCAGATCCCGCAGTCCACCGGCCGGAACGCCGCCACCTGCTCGTCGGGGAGATCCACATCACCGTCCGGGTTGACCGCGGCGACCCGGGCCACGAAATCCGGGTTGGCCTCGCGCAGCCGCCGGTCCAGTTCCTCCCGGGAGGTCAGGTTGCCGCAGTCCAGGCAGGTCACCTCGTCGAGGCGACCATGCAACTCGATCACCGACGTGCTGCCGGCCGCGCCGTGCAGACCGTCGACGTTCTGGGTGATCACCGCGTCGACCAGCCCGGCCCGTTGCAGCCCGGCGACCGCCCGGTGCCCGGCGTTGGGCGCCGCGCCCGCGATCAACCGCCATCCGAGGTGGCTGCGCGCCCAGTAGCGCCGCCGGGCGAGGGGGTCACGGGTGAACGCCTGGAACGTCATCGGGGTGTGCCGCCGGGCCACCCCGCTGGGCCCCCGATAGTCGGGGATGCCCGACTCGGTGGACAGGCCCGCGCCGCTGAGCACCACCACCCCACCACCGGCCACCAGCGAGGTCAACGCGTCGAAGCTCTCCGTCACCCCTCCATGCTGCCTCAGCGCACCCGCCGACGCCGAGCCCTCACCCCGGCGGGAAGCGCCGCGACGTCTACACCGCCACCATGTCGGCGACGACGCAGGCGATGTTGTCCGGCGCACCCTCGGCCCGCGCCAGGTCCATCAACCCCCGCACCGTCTGCTCGGGATCGGTGGCCGCGCCCAGCACCGCGCACAGATCGGCCCGGTCGACGACGGCGGACAACCCGTCGGAGCACAGCAGGTACCGGTCACCGGGCAGCGCCGTACGGAGCGCGAGATCCGCCTCGACCTGCGGACCGGCGCCGAGGGCACGCACCAGCATCGCCCGCTGCGGATGCGTGGCGGCCTCAACGGGGTCGAGGCGACCCTGATCCACCTGGGCCCGCACCCACGTGTGGTCCTGCGTCAACAGCGACAGCTCACCGTCGCGCAACAGGTACGCCCGGGTGTCACCGACGTGCACGAGGGCCAGTTGGGAGCCGCTGCGCAGCAACGCGGTCAGCGTGGTGACCGGCTGATGATCGTCGGTCGCCAACCCGCGCACCGCACGGTCGGCGTCGGCGACCGCACCGGCGAGCATCGTCAGCAGCTCCACGGCCGGCGCGTCCGTGAGCTCCAGCGGCCTGAGGGCGTCGATGGCGGCAGCGCTCGCGTCCGCGCCACCGGCCCCTCGCATCCCGTCGGCGACGGCGAGCAACCGCTGGCTGGCGTACGCGGCGTCCTCGTTGCTGTCGCGCACGGCACCGGTCTCACAGTCGGAGGCGTAACGGACGGCAAGGGTGGGGTTCGGTGATGACACGGTGGTGCTCCCTCCGGACAGATGATCCACGAGGATGGTGGCGAGCCGGGCGCGCGCCGCGGTGTCGGCGGTGACCTGCCGCCAGTACGCGGTGATCGCCTCAGCCGCCGCCGCGGGCGCCAACCCACACACGGTGCGGATCATCGCCAGCGGCATGCCGATGCGACGCAGCTGGGCGACCAGCCGGGCCAGCGGCACCTGGTCCGGGTCGTAGAGCCGGTACCCCGACTCGGGATCGACCGCGGCCGGCAGCAGCACCCCCACCTGGTCGTACAGGCGCAGGGCCTTCGGTGTCAGTCCCGCCGCCTGGGCGAACGCCCCGATGGTCAGCAGCCCCACGTCGGCTTCCTCCTCGTGCCGGTCACGGCGACCGACAGGCACCAGACTGGGCCTTGACCAAAGGTCAACGTCAAGACCCGGACCGCGCGCTTCGGGTTGGGACGCCTTGTGCCGCACGTGCTGGCGGCACCGCCGGTAGTTTGGTCATATGCGAGTCGTCATCGCCGGAGGTCACGGCAAGATCGCCCTACTGCTGCAACGTCACCTCGCCGAGCGCGGTGACACCCCGGTGGGTCTGATCCGCAACCCCGAGCAGGCCGCGACACTGCGCGCCGCCGGCGCCACCCCCGTCGTCTGCGACCTGGAACACGCCGACGTCACCGAGGTCGCCGCGCACCTCGACCGCGCCGACGCGGTGATCTTCGCCGCGGGCGCCGGCCCCGGCAGCAGCGCCGCCCGCAAGGACAGCGTCGACCGGGGGGCCGCCGCGCTGCTCGCCGACGCCGCCACCCGCGCCGGTGTCCACCGCTACCTGCTGGTCTCCTCCATGGGCGTGGACGACCCACCGGCCGCCGGCACCGACGACGTGTGGGCGGCGTACCTGAGGGCGAAACGCGCCGCCGAGGACGACCTGCGCGGCCGCGACCTGGCCTGGACGGTGCTGCGACCCGGCCAGCTCACCGACAACGAGCCCACCGGGCGGGTCACCCTCACCCGGCACGCCGGCCGTGGCGCGATCAGCCGCGCCGACGTCGCCCTGGTCCTCGCCGCACTGCTGGACACACCCGGCACCGCCGGTGCGACCCTGGAACTCGTCGACGGGCCCACCCCGATCGCCGACGCCGTCCAGGCCGCCCACGCCTGACGGGGACAGCGCCGCCCGCCCCGGGCCGCTAGTCGCCTGCTCCGGCCGCTGCCAGGAAGATGTTCGCCATCGCAGCGGCAAGATCTTTGGGGTTCTGCGCGGCCTCGGCCCGGCCGCCGGTTGTCTCGGCGACCGCGCGCAACGTGTCCAGGTCCGCGCTTTCGCCGATGCCGATCGAGAACACCGGCACCGGGGGCTGGCTCTGGGTGAGCTGTTTGAGGAATTGCGCCTTGTCCATGGCATGGGGTGAGTTTCCGTCTCGGCCGTCGGTCAAGACGACGACGATCGCCCGGCGATCTGGCCTGATCTTGGTTTGCATATACTCCACGGCGTCGAGCACCGCCTTATACAGCGGCGTTCCGCCATCAGGAATAGGAGTGTATGCCGCAATCTTTCGGCCGACGGCTTCGCGACGCGTTTCGCTCTTTACGGTGCCGGTGATGGGCCCTAGGGGAACAACCACCTCGGTTGGCGGGCTTTTCGCAGTTGGCGTGCCAAAGAACCACAATCCGAGTTCCGTGTCATTGGTGAACGTCTGCGCGGCGACAGCGCCGAAGGACCGAAGCAGCGTCGCCTTGGTCTCGGTGCGACCCGGCCCGACGACCACGGGAGCGGCCATGGAGCCTGAACGGTCGACGACCACGAGCACCCGAAAGCGTTCCGGTAGGTAGCGGGACCATTCGGCCGCTTCCAGGCCCAAGCTCACGTCTGCGACCGCCGTCGGCTCGGCGATCTTCAAGGGCAGACCCTTGGGTACGCCGACCCGAGGCGACGGCCCCCCGAAACCGGTGAGGCGAAAACCTGCGGCCACCAGGGCGTTGCTGGTGTCCACCGATCGCAGCGCCCCAATGAACTGGGTGAGCAGCCGGCGCTGCACGGCAGTGGCGGTGGACTGACCTGCGATCGCCACGGGGTAGTCAGCCTCGACCGCGATGTCGGTGGCATACAGGTTCAGCACTGGATTGTCCCGGCCATCGTTGTGCTTCCAGAGCTGCTGCTCGAGCACCAGGAACATCCCGAGGTCGGCAAGGGCCTTTCTGTCGCCGCCCTGCTCGGCGGCGACACGTAGCAACTCACCGGCCGACGCGTCCGCGTCGAGCAGCCTGCTGCGCAGCGCGAGGGCCCGAAGCTTCGCTACGCCGGGCTCGGTTCCAGGCACGGCCGCGGCGGCCTGCACCGCCACGAAAGACAGCAGACCGGCGGTGTCCCGGGTCGGGTCACCCATACTGAGCTTGACCGACCCTCCCACGACACCGCTCAACAACGTCGCCCACGAAAAGCCGGATCGGGCCCAGGGCGAACCAGCCACACCCGCGGGCGCAGCAAGAACCACAGGAGACCGTGCCAGGGAGTCGTCGTGGATGGGGTAGACACGCCGGTCCGGGTCGACGCTGTCCAGCCAGATGCGAGACGACGGGATCCACACCTGCAGCCCTTCCGGCGCACCCTTCTGTGCCGTGATCGCCGGATCTTCCCCGACGACATCCACCGCACCGCAGACATCACCCATCTTTCCCACCGCCGCTGCCACCGCAGGCACAATCTCGGGGGCCACGACGACGCGCAGGGACTCCGCGCCCTTCCCGCAGGACGAGCCCGGTGACAGCTTGTCCATGATCCCCGCGTAATTCGTCGTGGCGGCGACTACCAGTCCCGCGACAACGACAGAGGTCAGCACAAGAAATCTGTTCCGGAGCCGAGGCCGGCGACGATGGCGTTGCGGAGGCTCAACCCCGCCCAACTCCGCACCACGCTGGCCATGACGATTGGTAGTCACCGACGAACGATCCCTGCCACCACTATCGGTAGTCATGTCTTCTCTCACAGTTGCAAACGCGCGCGAATTTCGGCCGCCTGAACGAGCGGTAACTGATCTTCGCGTAAAGTTACTTGACAGGCGACAAGGGCCTGAAAGCGGTCGCCGAAACTGCACCTGTTCGCATTTGAACAGATAGCGTCACACTGTCTATGTCGATTCTGACAGATAGCGTCATGCTGTCTATGTCGATCCACGACAAGCGGCACGCGCGATGTGGGCGACCAGCCCCGGCTACGCCCCGGCTCTGAAAGACCCGGGCAGCGCCACAGCAGCTCCCTCGATCTTCATGCCCTCGCGGACCCGCCTCGAACTCGGCGGTTGGTCGTTCCCACCAACACCGGAGCCGGGGCGAGGTCCGGCAGAAGCGGACCCCACCCCGGCGGCGTCACCGCTGCTGGTGCCGCGGCAACGCCGACTGCCCCGCCGTGCCCCCCACGAAGGGCGCACCCGGCGTCTCCGCGGCGATCCGGTCCATCGTGCGGGCCAACTGCTCACTGCCATCGTCGAGATGCCGCGCCGCCGCCTGCATGTGCGACACCATCATCTCGCCGAAGATCCGCAACGCCTCCCGGGTGGCCACCGTGTCGTCGAAGCTCGGCCCCGCCGCGCTGCGATACTCCGCCACCGCCCGTTCCGCCTCCTGCTTCGCCTCCGCCTCCGCCGCATGCAGGTAACTCTCGTACTGCACCCGGGCGTACTCGGCGACCCGTCGCGCGTAGTCATGCGCCTGCGCGATGATCTGCTCCGCCTCCCGCTGCGCCGCGGACAGCAGATTCACCTCCCGCGCCGCCGGGACCTTCGCCGCCGCCCCCGTACTCGGGATCACCCCGTGCCGGTGCAACTCCACCCGGTCGGTCAGCCGCTCGTTCTCCGCCCGCAACGTCGCGATCTGCGTCGCCAACAGGTCCAACTCGTCGGCCACCTGCATCCGGAACCGGTCCACGTCGGCGTTGTCGTAACCACGCCGGGCGAACGACGCGGCACCGAACTCCCACCGCCGAACCCGGTCGGCGGTCATCCGCACCTGCACACCACCGGAAACCTGCATCCCGTCATACCGACTGATCGGGGTCGCGCTCACCTGTCCGCCCCTCCGATCGCGACTGCGGGACCCGCAAGCTCACCTCTCGCGCTCACCTGAGCCCACCTCCCGAAGTGTCACCGGCGGTCGTCTCCTGCACCGCCGTGCGCCAGGCCGCGCCATACCACTGCGCGCCCAGGCCCTCGTGGTGCACCTGACCCGCGTGGAAACCCGCCTGGGCCAACGTCCGCACCGCATGCGAAACCATCTCGTCGGACCCGCACACGAACACGTGCCGGGAACGCCAGTCACCGTCGGCCAACGCCCGATCCACCGCGTGCACGAACTCCCCCGGCCGGTGCACGTCGGCACCCACCACGTAGGTCACCGTCAACCACGGGTACGACGACGCCAACTTGTCGATCGCCTCGCTGTCATAGAGCTCACTGCGGGAACGGGCCCCCACATAGAGATCCACCCGCCGGCGGGAACCCTCCGCCGCGACCTGCTCCACCAACGCCTTCACCGGCGCCCAGCCCGTCCCCGCGGCCACCAACAAAAGGTCACTGGAACCCGCCGACCACAACCCCAGCCGATCCCCCACCGGCGCCGCCAGGTGGATCCGATCCCCCACCGCCGACCCGTACACCAACCGAGACGACACCGCCCCACCCGGCGCGGCCCGCACATGCAACTCCAACGTGCCGTCCGCACGCGGCGCGTTCGCCGGCGAGTAGTACCGCCACGACCGCACCGCCGGATGCGACACCCCGATCGACTGACCCGGAGTGAACGGCAACAGATACTGCGGGCGCACCGTCAACACCGCCACGTCGAACGCCCGCCGCTCGTGGGCCACGATCTCCGCCACCCACCACGGCGGGTTCACCGCCTCGGCGGCCTGCGCGGCCTCCGTCATCACCTGGGCCACCAACCCGTACGCGGCCGCCCAGTCCGACGCCAACTCGTCGGTCCACTGCTCGGCGAGGAAATGCTGCAACGTCGCCAACAGCGCCTCACCGACCGCCGGGTAGTGCTCCGCGCGGACCGCGAACCTGCGGTGGTCCGCACCGAGGTCCTGCAGGAAACCCACCAGGTGCTCCACCTGGTCCACGTTCGACACGATGTGACCCAACGCCGTCACCAGGCGATCCCGCTGCCCGGCCATGTTCGTGGGGAACATCTGCCGCGTCTCGGGATGAGCGAGGAACAACGTCGAGTAGAAGTAGAGCGGCACCTGATCACCGTGCCCGGCGACCACCGACCAACTCTGCTTGAGTCGGGCCGCGTCCACGCTCAGACGCCCGACCGGTTTCCGCGGGACACCACCTGGTCCTGCACCTGCCCCAGCACCGTCTGCACGTCCGCCAGGATGTCCGCCGGCACACCCAACTCGGTCAGCGTCACCACCAGGTGCCCACCGACCATCGCGTAGTGCTCCACCGGGATGTTCAACGGCTGGTGCGCCTCCGCCAACCCACGACCGGCGTACTCGTCAGGGCCACCCAGCACCGTGGTCAACATCAACGTCAGATGCCGCCGCTGACCCACCATGTCCACATCGGAGAAGTAACCCGCCAACTCCGGGTCGACGAGCACCTTGTCGTAGAACAGGTCAACGGCCGCCTTCACCGCGCTGGCACCGCCAATGCGGTCGTAGTGCGAGGCGGGCGCGGTCTCTTCGGTAACCGTCACGGTCATTCCTCCGGGGGGTGAAGGGGCCAGAACCGTGTCGGACCATAGCGTGTCAACCGCCTCCGGTCAGTGCCCCCTTATCGGGTTCCCGACAACACGAAGACACGCTGCGTCACCACTACCGATGAGTATCTCCACAAGGAGCCACCACAACGACACCCACAGTGTCCACAATAGACAACAGGGCCTGGCGAACCCGCCCACCGTCACCGACGGTCGCGACAAAACGAACCGAAAAAAACCCGGAACCCGCCAACGCCCCCGGCGTTCAGCCAGCCCGCCGCCGCGCCCGCCGCGCCGCCAACTCGTCACCGACCGGATCCGACTCGGACGCCGCCGCCGGCTCCGCCGGGCCGCTCGTCGCCGGCTCCGCCGGCAGATGCGACAACGACCCCTGGATCTCCTTGAAAGCCCCACCGATCGCGATCCCGAAGACACCCTGGCCACCCTGCAACAGGTCGACCACCTCCTCCGGGGACCGGCACTCATACACCGTCGTCCCATCGGAGATCAGCGTGATCCCGGCCAGATCCTCCACACCACGCGACCGCAACGCCTCGATCGCCTTACGGATGTTCTGCAGAGAAACCCCCGCGTCCAACAACCGCTTCACGACCTTCAACACCACCAGGTCCCGGAACGAATACAACCGCTGCGTCCCCGAACCCGAGGCGTCCCGCACGCTCGGCACCACCAGCGTCGTCCGCGCCCAGTAATCCAACTGCCGGTAACTGATGCCCACCGCGTGGCAGGCCGTCACACCCCGGTAGCCAACCGAACCCTCACCCTCAGCCACCCCATGAGGCGACGAGGCACCAGGCTCATCGAACTGTCCACCCGGATCAGAATCCCGCGGCTCGTGCATCCGGACAACCTCCCCGTCAGTGTGGCGACGCGTCGTTTCCGGGACGCGCACCCCTCGACATGGCAACCCTAACGCCACCGTCAGGGGTTACCAGGGAGGAACCGACGCGACACGCCGCGCAGCCACCGAGAAAGATCACCAACCCGCCCGCAGCATCACCCACAGTGACACTTCAAGGCGCAGAGCCCAGGCCCACCTCAGCCCGCGAAATCCTCCGGACGCACCTGCTCCAGGAACTCGCGGAACTTCTCCACCTCGTCCTCCTGCTCGTCAGGGATAACGATCCCCGCCTCGCTGAGGACCTGCTCCGAACAACGAATCGGCGCACCGACACGCAACGCCAACGCGATCGAATCGCTCGGCCGCGCCGACACCCGCACCCCATCACCGATCAACAGATCCGCGTAGAACACGTTCTCCTTGAGCTCGGTGATCTCCACCGCCTGCAAGGGCGCCTTCAACGCCGCCAACACATCCCGCAGAAGATCGTGGGTCAACGGCCGGGCCGGCTTGACCCCCTGCTGCTCGTAAGCGATAGCCGTCGCCTCGACCGCGCCGATCCAGATCGGCAGATAGCGGTCACCCTCGACCTCCCTGAGCAGGACGATCGGCTGGTTGCTGGGCAGCTCCACCCGAACTCCGACCACGCTCAGCTCGCGCACCGCCGCCTCCGTGTCGTTGTCACCTACGCCGCACCGCGCCCTTCCCTGCACGGTACACGGACCGCGACACGGCCGTCCCATGCGCTACAGCACCACGCCCGCGCCAGAAAGGGGTTACCCCGGCAAGCCTACGGCACGCTTCCCGGAAGAGATCTTTCCGCTCAGCCGCCACCCACCGGGCACATCACCGACCCAACGTCGACCGCAAACCCACCCGCACCAACGCCGCGTGCAACTGCTCCGACAACGCCACCAACTCCCGCGCCATCTCCGCCGCACGCGCCCGCGCCGCCGGATCACTCTGCCGCGCCAACGGCGCCACCAACTGCGCGAACAAACCAACCTCACGGTCAGCCGCAGTCCGGTAACCCCGCAGATGCCGCGGCTCCAACCCGTACGACGCCAACCCCGCCACCGCCGACGCGATGATCAACGCGTCCGCGTCATACCACCCCGGCGGGTCCGACACCAGCACACCGAGCCGCTCCAACTCCACCAACGTCGACTCGTCGATCCCACTGCGCGCCACGAGATCCGCCCGGCCGAGCCGCACCTGCGACGACTCGGCCGGCTCCGCCAACTCACGGCCCGGCACAGCACCATCGGGACCAACCGCCACCAACGCCGGCCGCGACCGCCCCGGCTGCTCACCGGACGAATCCCACTGCGCCAACTGCTCACGGATCACCCGCAACGGCAGGTACTTGTCCCGCTGCGCGGTCAACACGAACCGCAACCGCGCCACATCGTCCCAGCTGTACTTCCGGTAACCCGCAGCCGTCCGCTGCGGCTCGACCAGACCCTCAGCCTCAAGAAACCGCAGCTTCGAAATCGTGGTGTCCGGGAAATCCACCCGCAACTGCCCGAGCACCTCACCGATGCTCATCAGCGGCTGAGACCGGGCCGCACCGGGTGACGTGGAGGCCGCAGGCTCGTTCACCCCCGGCCGGCCTCCTCCTCCGGGCGCGGACCGGCGATGAACACGACCCGGAACTTACCGATCTGAACCTCATCACCATTACTCAACGTGGCTGCCTCGACGCGCTCACGATTCACATAGGTGCCGTTCAAACTACCCACGTCCCGCACCGTGAACGTGCCACCGTCACGGTGGAACTCCGCGTGCCGACGCGACACCGTCACGTCATCGAGGAAGATGTCACTGTCCGGATGCCGGCCACTGGTCGTCACATCGTGGTCCAACAAGAACCGGGCACCCGCATTCGGGCCTCGACGAACCACCAGCAGCGCCATACCCGGCGGCAACGAACCGGACATCCGGCTCGGCACCACATCGGTGTCCGGACCCTCCAGCACTTCGTCGAGCGAACCGAGATTGAGCGTCGAAGTGACGTCGAGCGGGGGGAACTCGTCGTCTGGCCGCGTCATGGGACCACCTCACGGATCTGTTCGGTCGGCGTCGGGTAATGGCGGGTCTGGCCGCCGGGCACTTGAACACCCGGCGGCTGGCTCCCCGTGCCCGGGAAGGCAATTCCGCAACGCTCAACTATTGGGTTCTCGGTCGACTGGGCGAGCCTAGCCAGCGCCGAAATGCAGGGCAACCGGACGCGCGCAGACAACCCACGCGCCGGATCAAGCACACTCAGCCTTCGGTGATCTTCTGATACGCGCCGGCCGTGAGCAACCCGTCCGTCGCGGTCGGATCATTCGGCGTGATCTCCACCAACCAACCCTCACCGTACGGATCAGTGTTGATCAGCTCCGGCGTGTCACCCAACGCCTCATTGCGGGAAGCGACCGTACCAGCGACCGGGGCGTAGATCTCCGACACGCTCTTGGTCGACTCGATCTCACCCAACGAGTCACCGGCCGCGACCACCGCACCCGCCTCGGGCAACTGCACGTACACGATGTCACCCAGCGCGTCCTGCGCGAAGTGCGTGATGCCGACCCGGATCGAACCCGTGCCGTCACCCGCCACCCACTCATGCTCGGCGGTGTATCGCAGATCCTCGGGAATCACCAGACGCGTCCTTCATCCATCGGTGCCCCGGACCACCCGGATCCGGCGCGGCCGCGCCGGTCAGGAGACCGGACGGGCGTGTTCCAACTTGATCGGCACGTGCAGCGCCGAAACCTCGGCAACCTCACGCTCCCCAAACGTCACGTTACCGCCGACACCACGGACCGACGCCACCACCCCACCAGGAATGTTCAACGCCGTGCGCATCGTCGCCGGATCACCAATCACCGTGATCGTGAACGGCGCCGTCAACCGACGCCCCTCCACCACCAACGACCCGTTGTCCCCGTCGAGGAAGTACGTCGACGCGATGATCCGCACCGACGCCCCGTCACCGCCGGAAATCTGCATCGCCTCCGCGCCAGCGCCCCGCAGCTCCTGCACCGCGTCCAGCACCCGATTCGCCGAGATCGGCTTGGCACCGGCGTCGAACCGCACCGTCAACCCCGGCCCGACCGCCGGCAACGTGCCCGCCAGGATGCCCAACTCGTCCGCCCGCCGCGTCGCCTCGTCCAACGCCGCCTGACGCCCCTGCTCACCCGACTGCAACTGCCGCTGACTGTCCTCCAGAGCCCGGATGTCCTGCTGAAGACGGTTCTCCCGCGCATCCAGATCCGACAGGATCCGGACCAGGTCCTCCTGGCGCGTCGCACCCAACGTCGGATCCGTCGACGTCGTCTTCAACTGCACCACCAACGTGAAACCCAGCAACGCCAACAACGCGGCGATCATCACCCCGGCCGTACTCCACCGGGACCGACCCGCCGCCGGCGCCGCCGACTCACCAACCGGCTCACCCAACCCGTCGGAACCCGCAACCGGCTCCCCCGACCGCGGCACCGCGCTCAGGTCCACCGTCGCACCGTCGTCGACCGGCTCCACCGCCGGCTCATCCTCCACCGCCGGCTCATCGACCGGCTCGCGCTCCGCCGGCCCCTGCGGCGCCAACGGGCTCAACTCGTCCGGATCCGGCGCGTCCGGACGAGGATCCGGCTCACCCGCCGGCCCACCCGGCCGCGCCGGACCCGCAGGCTGCGGCCACCCCGTCCCCGTGTCGGTCTGCTCGTCACTCATCGCAACCCAACCTACGCCCGGAACAGGTGCCGGCGGATCGCCGCCACGTTGCCGAAGATGCGCACACCCAGCACCACCACCACACCGGTGGACAACTGCCCGCCCACCCCCAACTGGTCACCCAGATACACGATCAGACCAGCGACCAGCACGTTGGAGATGAACGACACCACGAACTGCTTGTCGTCGAAGATGCGGTCCAACCTCGCCCGCACCCCACCGAACACCGCGTCCAACGCGGCCACCACCGCGATCGGCAGGTACGGCTGCAACGCCGCCGGCACCGTGGGATCAAGCCACACACCGAGCACCACACCGGCGAGCAACGCCAGCACCGCGATCATCGGCCACCTCCGGAGGGGCTAACGGTCGTCGTCGGACCAGACGACCCAGGACTGCCGGAACGGACACCCGACGCGGAAGGGCTCGGACTGACCGACGGCTTGGCGTAGCGTAGCTGCGGCTCCGGAGCCGCCGGCAGGGTGAGGTCATCCGCCTCCCGCACACCGAACGACAACCCGGTCTTCTGCGCGACCTCCCGCATCAACGCCGCGTTACGACTGTCCTCGAACTTGCGCCGCATCGAACCCGGCCCGATCGCCGACACCTCGTACGGCCCGGTCACCGGCCGGAAATCCACCAGCATCGCCTCACCCGCCGACCGGATCGTCGACGTCGACGTCAACCGCTGCCCGTTGATGGAGACCGCCTCCGCGCCGGCACTCCACAACGCGTTCGCCACCCCCTGCAGATCGCTATAGAGCACCCGCGACGGCCCAGCGCCAGCACCGGTCACCACGTCGGCCTTGTCCGGAGCATCCGCCAACCGCACCACGACACCGTCGCCGCGCACCCGACCCAGCCCCGTGCTCGCCTCCATGTCCCGCAACCGGGCGGCGGCCGTCCCGCTCAACGCCGCGTCGCGCTGTCGGCTGACCTCCTCGCGCAGCTGATCCGCGCGCGTGGACAACCGGTCGGTCTGGTTCTCCCGTTCCTTGATCTGCGCCACCAGGCCGGAACGGGCCTGGCTGCGCCCCGGCTCGTCCGCCATCGTCTGCCGGTACGCGACCGCGAACAGGAAACCGAGCATCACCAGCACGACCAGACTGACCGACCGCGTCGGCCAGGCCCGCCATCCCGCGGCGCGCCCGGTGGACGCCGACCGCTGACGGGCAGCCGCCGCGTCCGCGTAGCCCGGGTCCAGGGGGTTGCGGAACAGTTCGGTGAGGAAATCCGGCGCGTACACCCGGTCCTGGCGGGGCTTGCCCGGTTCGGGCGCGCTCACGCCGCCGCCCCCGGGCCGCGCGCCGCACGCACCAGCCGAGCCGCCTGCACGACGTACATCCCACCGGCCACCCAGTAGAGCACCAGCCCCCACCAGGCCAGCCCCCAGCCGATCGCGGCCATCGCCGTCGACGCCGCACTCCACTCGGTGGCCAACAGCAGCACCGGGAACGCCGCGAGCAGCAGGAACGTGGCGGTCTTGCCCACGTAGTGCACCGGCGGCGGCCCGTAGCCGTAGCGGCGCAACACCGCCAGCGAGGCGAGCAGGAGCAGCTCACGGGCCAGCAGCGCCGCCGTGAACTGCCACGGCACCACCTCCCGCGCGGTGAAGGCGAGCAGGGTGGCGAGGATGTAGAGCCGATCGGCCAAGGGGTCGAGCAGCTCACCGAGTCGGCTCACCTGGCGCAGTCGGCGGGCGATCCAACCGTCGACCCAGTCGGTGGTGCCGCCGATGGCCAGCACGATGATCGCCGCCACGTCGGCCCGCTCGACCAGGAACAGGTAGAGGAAGAGCGGCACGCCCAGCAGCCGCCCGAAGCTGATCAGGTTGGGCAGGGTGAGCACCTGGTTGCCGGGAGTCTGGTCACCGGTGTCCGGCGGTTGCTCTGCCCGAGCCGGCCGACGCGACACCGATCCTCCTCCACGGCACGTGGGCCCCGAGCCGACGTCGAGCGTGGCTGAGGGTCGTACGCGCTGTCGGGCCGGCCACCGCCGGCTCCCCCTGCGGCCCCTGGCGGGGCCCTCCCCTGATGCGGCCCGCGATCTCGATGATCGCGGGCCGGGTAAGTGCGCTGTCACTATATCGGGCTTGCCCCAGCGTCCCGGGTGCCGCCGTGCGGCGTCCGGCTGAGGCTCTGCCGCTCTGTGGCGTGGATCACCACGCGTAGAGCGTCCTAGGATACTAGTGGAAGGCGGGGCGTGCTCATGCCGTCTGCGCTGCGGGATCGGTCTGCTGCTCGGGCACCGACTGCGTCGCCGCCCGGCCGAACGCGAGCAACGCCAGCAACAGGTCGTGCTGCATCCGCGCCGGCATCCGATCCAACACCGCCTGCACCGCCCGCTGCCGCCGCTCGGCCAACTCCCCCAGCAGGGTCAGCGCCGCCGCGGTCGGCACCAGTCGCACCTCACGCCGGTCGCGTGGATCCGCCACCCGACGCAACAGCCCGGTCGCCTCCAGCCGGTCACAGAGGCGACTCGCCGACGACGGCACCACGTCCAGCAGCTCCGCCAACCCGTTGACGTTTGTCTCCTGCCGGCTGCTGATCAGCGCCAGCACCCGCAACTGGGTCGGCGGCACCTGGTGCCGCGACGCGGCAGAGTCGAGAACGGCGATCAGTGTCTCGGCAGCCGCGTCGATCGCCGCGGCGAGATCCGCAGGTCGCTCCACCCGATGTCCCCTGCCGTCGTCGCGCTGCTGACCGCCCAGCCGGGCGGCGGCCACCCTCACCCGCCGCTCCGCCCACGCGGACCGTGCCAGTCCAGACAGACCACGACGGCGTCGTCGCGCAGATCGGAATCCGCGTGGTAGGCGTGCAGTTCGCGCATCACCGTACCAACCGCTTCGGCCGCTGGCTGCAACCGCGTGGCGCGCAGGGAACGCGCCATCGCCCGGTCCCCGTACGGTTCCCGACCCGCCGGCTCGGCGGCCCACACCCCGTCGCTGACCACGAAGAGGCGCTCACCGGGGGCGAGTTGCAACTCCTGCAGCTCGTAACGAGTTTCCGCGAACATGCCCAGCGGCATCTGCTGATCCAGCTTCACCGGCTCCACCACGGACCCCCGCACCCGCAGCATGTGCGGGGAACCGGCATCGACAGCCCGTACCTGACCCGTGCGGATGTCCACCTCCAGCAGCAGGGTGGCCACGTACCGGCGACCCCGGTGTTGGTAGAACACGGTGTCCGAGGCCAGCTCGGCCTGCTCCACCAGGCCCCCGCCGGAGCGGCGCGCGTTGCGCATGGCGTTGACCGTGACCGAGGTCAGCATCGACGCGGTCAGACCGTTGCCCTCGCCGTTGAGCACCGTCACGGTCAGGCGGTCGCCGTCCAGGGACCAGTCGAAGTGGTCCCCACCCACCGTGTAGGCAGGTTCGAGTTGACCGGCCAGATCGAACGCGTGGTGCGCCACACTGCGGCCCGGCAACAGATCCCACTGCATCTCGGCGGCCATCGTCATTCGCTCGCGGCGGCGCGCCCGCCGGTAACGGTCGGTCTCCCGGTCCGCCGCACGCATCGCCACCGCCAGGGCGCCGGCGATGTCCGTCGCCCGGCCGGTGACGGCCGGGTTGGCCACGTCGGGAAGCTCGATCAGCAGCACACCCAGCCGTTCCCCCCACACCGTCAACGGCAGGTAGAGCCGGCACGGGCCATCGCCGTCGCGCACCGGTTGCTGGCTGCTGAAACACCGCTGAGCCACGGTGTGACAGGCCAGGAAGCCCGCCGCCGGCAGATCCGGATCCAGCAGCGGCCAGAGCCCACTGATCCGGTAGTCGGCGACGAACACGTCGGTGCGCAGCGCGCCCATCGTCGACCGGATCACCCGGTCCGCCGCCTCCGCCAGTTGGTCGGGCGGGGCGTCGCGCAGTGCGCGCGACACCACGTCCGGCACGTCAACCATGCTCGTCCTCTCCAGAAGCTTGCTACAGGGCAAGCATCATACGGACGCCCCCGGACGACCAAACCGGCGCGGTCAGTCGCCGTCCCGGGCCGCGAGCACGCCGTGGAACGCGTCCGGCACCTGCGTCGGCGGACCCTCCGGCCGCCACTGGGCGACCGGGACGATCCCGTCCGCCGTCGGCACCCAGCGACCCAGCAGCGGCGCGAACGCCGCCGGCGGGCGCATCCGGAACTGTGGCCCCATCATCGCCAGCGCCTGCGGGTGACCCGCCAGCTCCTCGGTGTCGAAGTCCACGGCGAGCAGGCTGCCCGGCGCGGCGGCGGCGTACAGCTCGTCGAGCGTGCGGGTCAGCGTGTCGTCGTCGAGGAACGCGGCGAGCCCGAGAAAGACCACCCCGACCGGCCGTCGACCCCAGCCCGGGACGAAGCGGTGCAGCTGCGCCGGGTCGATAGTGCCGATGTCGGTCGCGTCGCCGAAGCCGTAGCCGGCCCGGTCGCTGCCCGCGAGGATGCTCTGCCCCAGCCGGATGGTGACCGGGTCGACGTCGGTGTAGAGCACCGTCGCGTCGGTGGCGACCTCGTGCACGTTGCCCATCGTGGGCACGCCCGCGCCGAACACCAGGAACCCGTCCACGCCCTGCTCGGCCATCGCCCGCACGGCCCGACCCAGGAACGCCCGCAGCTCCCGGAACACCGGCGCGCACGGCCCGTACGCCTGCTCGAAAGCGTTCGCGGCGGCCACGTCGACCGGGAAGTGATGCTCCCCGCCGAGCCAGAAGTCGATCATGCGTGCCGTGCTCGGCTGGTCCGGTTCACCCATCGATGACTCCCCCTCCCCGACCGCTCGTCGCCAGCGTACCGACCGGGACGCTGTCGGCGGTATCGCGACGCGGAGGCGCCCGGGCCCGCGATACTGGCCGCGAGCGGGAGGTGGGCGGTGAACTCGGCGAACAACGCGGCGGTGGTGGTCGGCGTCGACGGCTCGGAGCCGGCGCTGCGCGCCGTTCGCCTCGCCGCCACCGAGGCGGCGCGCCGGCAGCGACCCCTGCGGGTCGTGCACGGCTTCATCTGGCCGCTGCTGCACGTGCCGGTCTCCCCCGCCCCGGACGCGCCGCCCGGCGGTGGGCTTCGCCACCAGGCCGAGGAGCTCGTCGAGGCCGCGGTGGCCGAGGCCGAGGCGACCGTACCCGGGCTGTCGATCTCCCGCGAGATCATCGACGGCGAGGCCGCGGCGGTGCTGGTGGGCGAATCCCCCACGGCCGCGCTCATCGTGCTCGGCGACCGCGGGTTGGGCGGCTTCTCCGCGCTGGTGGTCGGCTCGGTCGCGGTGCAGGTCGCCGCGTACGCCGACTGCCCGGTGCTGGTGGCCCGCGGTGAGCAACGACCCGACGAACCGGTGCTGGTCGCGGTGGACGGTTCGGCGGCCTCCCGGCAGGCGGCCGACTTCGCCGCCGAGACCGCCGTGTCGCACGGGGTGCCGCTGGTGGCGATGCACGCCTACCGGCACCCGGGCAGCAGCGGCCCGGGCGACATGCAACCCCTGGTGTACGACGAGGGGAAGCTGCACGGCGAGCAGGACCGGATGGTCGCCGAGTGGCTGAGCGGGCTGACCGAGCAGCACCCGGCGGTGCGACTCACCTGCCGGGCGGTCCACGGCCGGCCGGGCGCCGTGCTCGCCGAGGCGTCCCGCTCCGCCCAACTCGTGGTGGCCGGTGGGCAGGGGCGCGGCGAGGTGTCCGGGTTGCTGCTGGGGTCGGTGAGCCAGTCGCTGCTGCACCACGCGCACTGCCCGGTCGCCGTGGTCCGCGCGCCGCGTTAGGCCGGGGTTGGCCCGTCGCGAGACGGGTAGACGTCCGGACCGACGAAGGAGGCAGCAGATGCCAGGACCACGGCCGGGCAGCAACGCGTACGACAAGCAGCGGGCGCGGTTGCGCAACGCGATCGACGACTCCGGACGCCGGGTACCCGACGGCAAGGCCAACCAGGTCGCGAACAGGATCCTGCAGGAGGATCGCGGCCAGCGGGGCGTGGTGCGTGGTGAGCGCACGTACGGTCCCAAGAGTGAGCGCGAACCGGGCGACCCGAAATGAGGAGGGTCGACCTTGCCGACGGCGCCATCGCTGGCGCCGTCGGCAGCACCGCGCTGAACGTGGTCAGCTATCTGGACGTGGCGCTGCGGGCTCGACCGGAGAGCGACGTCCCCGGTGAGACCGTCGACCGGTTGGCCGATATAGCGCACGTGAACCTGGGATCCGGGGCCCGGGCGGCCAACCGCCGCTCGGGCCTCGGCCCGCTGATCGGCTACGGACTGGGCATCGCCGCCGGCGTCGCGTTCGCGCTCTACGCCGGTGGCCGGCGCCAGCCGCTGCCGATGGCCGCCGGCGTGCTCGGGGCCGGCGTGATGACGATGACCGACGGGTCCATCACCGCGCTGGGCATCAGCGACCCGCGTACCTGGCGGCGCTCCGACTGGATCTCCGACATCGTTCCGCACCTGGCGTACGGCCTGACGGCCGCCGCCACCTGGAACAGGTTGCGGCGGCCGTCAGATCGCGGTCGCTAGCTGAAGGTCTGGTCAGCGGGTGTCGCTGTCGTCCTCGGCCACCGGTTCACCGGCCGGGCCGTACGGCGACACCTGCCCCTTGGGCACCGGGCGACCCTCATCGCCCCGCGACGATCCGCGGTTGAGTGGATGACCGGTCGGCTTGGGCCCCTTGCTGTCCTGACTGGTGGCGCCCTTGGCGTTACGCCGGAATTCCTCCTGCTGCGGGTTGACCATGGGTGTCTCCCTCCCGGTACGGCGGGCGGCATCGACCGCCTCCACCGTCGCATACCCGCCCACCCCGGCGGCATTCCGACAGTGGTTGCCGACGCGACGGCTAGCAGGGCCCGGATCGGGTACCCGGTGGGTGTGGGCAACGATCGAACGGTGGTGCGGGTCCTGCTGGACCGGCGTGGCCGCACGTACGCGGAGGAGGCCGGTATCCGGCTCTCCGACCGCCCCGGGCCGCTGTACCAGCTGCTGGTGCTGACCACCCTGCTGAGCACCCGGATCCGGGCGTGCGTGGCGGTGGACGCGGCACGCGAGCTGTTCGCCGCGGGCTACCGCACGCCGCAGGCGATGGAGGCGGCCAGTTGGCAGGAACGCGTCGACGCGCTGGGCCGGGGCCACTACCGCCGCTACGACGAGCGCACCGCCACAATGCTCGGCACCGGCGCCCGACTGTGCCTGGACCGCTGGCACGGTGACCTGCGACGGCTGCACCGCGACGCCCAGGGCGACCCCGCCGGGCTACGTCGGCGGCTCACCGAGTTCCCGGGCATCGGCCCCACCGGCGCGGACATCTACCTGCGCGAGGCGCAGACGGTCTGGTCCGACCTGCGCCCGTACGCCGACCGGCGGGCTCTCGCCGGAGCGAAGCGGCTGGGCCTGCCCGGCAACCCGCACGGGCTGGCCACCCTCGTCGACGAACCGGACTTCGGCCGTCTCGCGTCGGCGCTGGTGCGGGTTGCGCTCGGCGAGGAGTCAGCCGGCGAGGTCACCCGCGTCGCCGCCCGCTGACGGCGGTCACTTCACCGTCTTGTCTCCCGGCCGGGTCAGGTGCCACACCAGCAGGGCGGCGAGCAGCGCCAGGACCACCACCCCGCCGGAGATGCCACGGCCCTCCTCGGGGCTGCGACCCGCACTACCGAAGTAGATCACCGCGAGGCCGGCCAGCACCGTGACGAACGTACGAAACCCTCGGTCCTTCACATATCGCACAGTAGGTGGGCGCGCCCTGTTTAGCCGTATTGTTGGTTATTGTCCATCGACCGGGTGACAGGTCACCGCTCGCTGACGAAGCCGCGCAACCGCACCCGACGCACCGCCCGATCGCGGACCTCCACCACCTCAAGGGTCAGCCCGGGCAGACGCACCGTCTCCCCCGGCTCACAGGGCAGGTGCCGCAGCCGGGCCAGCACCAACCCCGCCACCGTCGTGTAGTCGCGCGACAACGGGAAACTCAGCCGCACCCCGAGGTCGGGCAGGTCGTGCAGCGGGAAGTCCCCGGGCACCAGCACGGACCCGTCCGCCTCCCGGACCACCCCGCGCACGTCGCGGTCGGTCTCGTCGTACAACTCGCCGACCACCTCGGCCAGCAGGTCCTCCATGGTGACCATGCCGTCGATGCCACCGTGCTCGTCGACCACCAGGGCCAGTTGCTGGTGCTCCTGGCGAAGCTGACGCAACGCGTCGGCGACCGGCAGGGTGACCGGCAGCAGCAGCGGCGACCGGACCTGCTCGCCCACCGGGGCGGTGCCGGCTCGCACCAGGTCGCGGATGTGCACCACCCCGAGCACCTCGTCCAGGCCACCGGGACCGGTGACAGGGGCGCGGGAGCGCCCGGCGGCGGCGAGCCGGCGCACCCCCTCGTCCGCGGTGAGGCTGGCCGGCAGTGTCATCACCTCCCGGCGGGCGACCAGGATCTCGCGCAGCGTCCGGCCGGCGATGTCGAACGCGCCGGTCAGGATCTCGCGCTGCTGGGCGGACAGGCCGCGCTGGCTGGCCAGCATCTCCCGCAACTCCTCCTCGGTCGTCTCCTCCCGGTTGGCCCGCGGGTCACCCCCGGCGAGCCGTACGACCGCGTCGGTTGCCCGGCTGAGCAACCACACCGCCGGTCGCGACACCCGTGCGAGCAGGTCCAGCGGGCCGGCGCTCAGCAACGCCCACCGCTCCGCCCGCTGCATGGCCAGCCGCTTCGGGGCCAGCTCGCCGAACACCAGCGTGACGAACGTCAGCAGCACCGTCACCAGCAGCACCGCGGCGGGACGGGCCGCGCCGCCGAGGAAACCCAGCGGGCCGACCAGCGGCTCGGCCAACGACACCGCGGCCGCCGCCGAGGCGAGGAAGCCGGCCAGCGTGATGCCGAGTTGGATGGTGGCCAGGTAGCGGTTCGGGTCGCGGGACAGCTGCACCAACCGGTCGCCGGAGCGGGACCGTCGGCCCAGCCGCCGCAACTGCCCCTCGCGCAACGTCACCAGCGCCATCTCACTGCCGGACAGCGCGGCGTTGACCAGCACCAGCACGGCCACCAGTGCCAACTGCCCGAACTGACCGCCCATCGCGCACCCCCGTCCGCCGCCTCAGGTCACTCAACCGCAGCGGGGCCGTCCCCGGGCCTGGTTCGCGACCGCGCCCCGCTCAGTCGACCTCCAGGTCGTCCAGTGAGATGGCGTGCGTCATCAGCCACCGGGCCAGCGCCGACATTCCGAACAGCCACAGGGGCACCGACTCGGTGGGCCCGTTGGTGGCGTAGATGGCGAAGCGCAGGTCGGGCGCGCGGTACGCCTCGATCCGCCACCGGTGCTGCCGGTCCCGCCAGACCGCCGAAGGGTCCATGGCGTCACCGTAGGTGACCGCCGCCGGCCGGGGGGCCGGTTGGCCAGCACCGCTCAGCCCGGCACCACCGTCGTCCCGATCACGACCCGGGCAGTGGACACCAACAGGCTGATGCCCACTCCCGCGAGGACCAGCCAGCCGAAGCCACGCCACCCGGAGCCACGGTCGAGCACCGGCGTCGACGGTGGCCTCCAGAGCTCACGGTAGGTCCAGGCCAGCACACCCACCCCTAACGGCAGGAGCCCGACCCAGAACCAGAACCACCGGGTGCCGGCAAGGGGCGGCGCGCCGCTGATCAGCCGGGCCAGCCAGAGCACGGTCAGCACACCAGCGAGCAGACCGGCGGTGCCCGCGATCCGGTGCGCGAGGTCGCCGCCGACATGCCAGGGACCGGCCACGGCAGCGAGCCGCGCGTCCAGCCCGGTGTTCGCCGACAGGTCCGGCTCGCCCGGGTACGAAGCCGACGCGGGCGGGTCGACGAAGGCGTACCGGATCTGGCCGTTCGACACGGTCCAGGCCAGCATCCCTCCGTTCTCCGCGTACTGCGGCCGCGGTCGGCTGCCCCAGTACGCGCCGTCGTCGGCCCAGCCGTACGCCCGTTGGAAGCTCACCACCCGGCCGGCCGCGAGATCACGGTCGAGCTGGGACTCGGTCGACTCGCGGGGCTCGACCCACCACGCCAGACCGGCCCACAGCACCCAGAGGACCGGCAGTGCCCAGCGCAGAGTCACCGGGACGATCTCACGCCACCGGCGGCCGGAGGGCCGTGACCGGGAGGGGGTGACGTCGACCATCAGCCCACCGTCGCACCCCGGCGCGATCCTGTCAGCCCCGGATCAGCCGCGACTGACGGCCGTGCGGTGGTCAAGGGTCCGGTTGATCCTGGTCCCTCGGCACAGTGGCTCGCCGAACGCAGTCGCGCAGCAGGGCGCGGCGTTGATCATGAACGTCGTCGGGTTCCTGGTTGCTGGCCGCGTAGACGTTGCTGACCGGCGACCAGGCCATGGACATGGCGATGACCAGAGCCATGAGGTCGAACGGGTCGCCCGCACGTACCCGCCCGGCGGCCTGCGCCTCGGCGATGGCCGTCAGCTTGCGATCGTCGTAGTGCTGGTGGGTCTCGACCAGGTGCCCGGCGGGCCGGCGCTCCAGTCGCGTCCAGGTCGCGAGGCGGATGAGGTCGGGGCGGCGCAGGTATTCGTCGTAGAGGCGAACGGCCCAGTCGGCAAGATCGTCAGCGTCGATCGGCACCACGTTCGTGATGCGCTCCAGTGAGCTGAGGAAGATCGCGTCGAAGAGCCGTTCCTTGTCGCCAAAGTAGCCGTAGAGCTGCGCCTTGTTGGTGCGCGCCGCCGTCACGATGCGTTCGATGCGCGCTCCGGCGATGCCGTGCTGGGCGAACTCCTCGGTGGCGGCGTCCAGGATGCGCTGGTAGGTCGCGGTGCCGCGCGAGGTCAGGGGCTGCTCCGGCATGCCGCCACTCTAGCAACAGAACAGTTGGTTTGCTTCTCTGCGCGACCAGGGCTACGGTCGACAGACCGAACAGTCTGTTTAAGGATGTGTGTATGCGAACGACCATCGGATGGCGGGCGAGCGGCCCGACGGCGCTGCGGCGTACGTCGCTGGAACGCCGTGACCTGCGCTCAGACGATCTGGCGGTGCGAGTCGACTACTGCGGCGTGTGCCACACCGACCTGCACTCCCTGCGCGACCATGACCAGCATGCGAAAGCGCCTCTGGTGCCCGGTCACGAATTCACCGGTGTGGTGACCGGGACCGGGGCCGAGGTGACTGCCTTCTCGGTCGGCGACCGCGTCGCGGTGGGCAATATCGTCGACTCCTGCGGCACCTGTGCCATGTGTCGAGCAGGACAGGAGAACTTCTGCCACTCCTTCCCGACTCTCACCTACGGCGGCACCGACCGGCGGGACGGGTCGACCACCTTGGGCGCCTTCTCCCGCGAGTACGTCGTGCGGGACCGCTTCGCCTACCCGCTCCCCTCCGGCCTCGACCCGGCCGCAGCCGCCCCGCTGATGTGCGCCGGCGTCACCGTCTGGGAACCGCTGCGTTCCCTCGGTGTGGGCTCCGGCAGTCGCGTCGCCGTGGCCGGGCTCGGCGGCCTGGGTCACCTCGCGGTCAAGCTGGCCGTGGCACTCGGCGCCACCACGACGGTCATCAGCCGCACCCAGGAGAAGCGCGACGACGCCCTCCGGCTCGGCGCACACGATCTCCTGGACTCCACCGACACCCGCCAGATGGCAGCGACCCGCGACACCTTCGACGTCGTCATCGACACCATCTCCGCTTCGCACGACCTCGCCCCGTACCTGAAGGTGGTGGCGATGGACGGCACCCTCAGCCTGCTCGGATACCTGGGCCCGGTCACCGTCGAGGCGATGGACCTGCTTGTCGGCCGCAAGAAGCTCAGCTCCGCCGGCAGCGGAGGCCGCCGTTCAACAGCCGAGATGCTCCAGTTCTGCGCCGACAACAGCATCGCCGCCGACGTCGAGGTGCTCCCGTCGGCGCAGGTGGAGACGGCACTCGACCGCCTCCGGCGAAACGACGTCCGCTACCGCTTCGTGCTCGACATGTCCGACCTGGACTGACAGCGGTTGACCCGGCGGGCGCCACGCCCTCAGGTAACGACGATGCGGGCGTCGTCGGGCAGTCGTCGGGTCGTGCCCCGACGGTCCAGCAGCTCCAGCAGGGGCACCGCCACCCGGCGCGTGGTGTCCAACGCCTGCCGGGCCGCCGACAGGGTGAACGGCTGCGGCAGCCCGGCCAGCACCCGGACCGCGTCGTCGAGCGCGTCGGGCAGCAACACCACGTTGTCGGCCAGCCGCAGCAGCGCGCCGGCCCGCACCGCGGCGCCGATCTCGCGCGGGCCCAGGCCGAGGTCGACGAGGCGGTCCGCCTCGGGGGCGCGAAACGGCCGGTCGCCGTATTCCGCGCGGACCCGCTGCACGGCCCGGGCCACCGGCTCGGGCAGCGCGTCGGCGCCCGCCGCCCCGACCCGCCCGGCGTGGATCCGCAGCGGCGGCCGGACCAACGCCTCGACCAGCACCCGGTCGGGCAGGGCGAGGCGCTGGCGCAGCGCGTCCACCGGCATCCCGGGTTCCAACGGGTGCTCCCTGGCGTAGCGGGCGACCTCCTCGGTCACCTGCTCGCCGAGCCGCCGCCAGTGCGCCGGGTCGGCCAACCAGTCACCGGCCACCGGAGGGGCGTCCACCGGCACACCCATCCGGATCAGCGCACCGGCGCGGACCAGCCGGCGACGGCGCAGCTCCCCGGCCAGGTCGGGACGACCGTCCAACTCGGCGAGGACCTGTGCGCGGGTGACGGCGGCACCCCGGCGGGCCAACGGTGGCGGCGCCACGTCCAGCACCCGCACCCCGCCGGTCACGTGGTGCCGCCCCGGGTCACGCAGCAGCGCCCGATCGCCCACCAGCAGCGGCAACGGACGAGCCAAC
Organism: Micromonospora sp. M61; assembly: GCF_018070245.1. NCBI lineage: Bacteria > Bacillati > Actinomycetota > Actinomycetes > Micromonosporales > Micromonosporaceae > Micromonospora > Micromonospora sp. M61. The sequence continues at coordinate 34,854 of NZ_JAGPYA010000061.1, forward strand.
CGCAGGCGTACGGTGTCCACGCCGAGCGGGCGGACCCGTACCGGCACGGCCGCCGACCCGACGTGCAGGGTGAGGGTGGCCGGCAGGTCGGCCGCCGGATCGCCGGTCAGCCGCACGTCGACGAGGTCGGTGCGGTGGAACCGGCCCGGGGTGAGCAGCGCGTCGCCACGACCGAGCCGGTCACGGGGCGTACCCCGCAGGTTGACCGCCACCCGGGCCACCGCCGTCACCTCCGGCCGGGCCTCGCCCAGTGAGTGCAGGCCACGTACCCGCACCGGCTCGTCGGCCCCGGCCAGCTCCAACTCGTCGCCCACCCGCAACCGTCCGACGCCGAGGGTGCCGGTGACCACGGTGCCGCTGCCCCGCACGGTGAAACTGCGGTCCACCCAGAGCCGGACCGGGTCGTCCACCACCGGCGCGGGCAGCCCGGCGGCGAGCCGGTCCAGGGCGGCCCGAAGCTCCGGCAGGCCGACGCCGGTCAGGCCACTGACCGCCACCGCCGGCACCGTGCCGAGGCTGGTCGCCGCGATCTCGGCCCGGGCGCGGGCCATGGCCGGCCCCGGGTCGGCCAGGTCCGCGCGGGTCACCGCCACCAGGCCGTACGCCACACCGAGCGCGTCGAGCGCGGCCAGGTGCTCGGCGGACTGCGGCATCCAGCCCTCGTCGGCGGCCACCACGATCAGCGCCGCCGGCACCGGGCCGACACCGGCGAGCATGTTCGGCACGAACCGCTCGTGCCCGGGCACGTCGACGAAGGCGACGGTGCCGCCGGACGGCAGCGTCGTCCAGGCGAACCCGAGGTCGATGGTCATCCCCCGGCGGCGTTCCTCGGCCCACCGGTCGGGTTCCATCCCGGTCAGCGCCCGGACCAGTGTCGACTTGCCGTGGTCGACGTGCCCGGCGGTGGCGACGACGAACACGGTCAGTCGTCCCCGGGTACGCGCAGCACGGCCGCGCGGACCGTCTCGTCGGCCTCTTCGGGCACGCAGCGCAGGTCGAGCAGGAGCCGGCCCCGCACCACCCGCCCGAGCACGGGCTGGTCGCCGGTGCGCAGCGGCTCCGCGTACCGCTCGGGCAGACTCAGCGCCCACGAGTCCAGCTCGACGCCGGGCGCCCCACCGCCGCCGACCACCGCGGCGGCCGGCACCACCTCCGCCTTGCGGCCGTCCGCGCCGAGCCGGTCGCGCAGCCGCTCCACCCGGCTGCGCAGCACACCCGGGTCGGCGTGCAGCGCCGTGCGGGTGGGCGTGTCCGGCTGGTGCAGGGTGGCGGCCAGCGCGGCCAGGGTGAGCTTGTCCACCCGCAACGCCCGGGCCAGCGGATGACGGCGCAGCCGGTCGACCAGTACGACGTCGCCGAGCAGCAGCCCTGCCTGCGGGCCGCCGAGCAGCTTGTCGCCGCTGGCCGTGACGAGCGTGGCACCGGCGCGCAGGGTGCTGGCCGCGTCCGGCTCGTCGGGCAGCAGCGGATCCGCGGTGAGCAGACCGGAGCCGATGTCGGCGACCACCGGCACGCCGAGGGTGGCCAGTTGTCTGACCGGGGTTGCTGAGGTGAAGCCGGTGACCTGGAAGTTCGACGGGTGCACCTTGAGCACGAACCCGGTCTGCGGGCCGAGGGCGGCGGCGTAGTCGGCGAGGGTGGTGCGGTTGGTGGTGCCCACCTCCCGCAGTCGCGCGCCGGTGCTCTCCAACAGGTCGGGCAGGCGGAAGCCGTCGCCGATCTCGACCAGCTCGCCCCGACTGACCACGATCTCCCGGCCGGCGGCCAGCGCGGTGGCCGCCAGCACCAGCGCGGCGGCGCCGTTGTTGACCACGTGCACGGCGCCCGCGTCGGGCACGGCGGCGGCCAGCGCGTCGAGGGCGTCGCGACCGCGACGGGCCCGCCGACCGGTGCTCAGGTCCAACTCCACGTCGGTGTGCCCGGCGGCGGCCACCACCGCGGCGACCGCAGCCGACGACAGCGGCGCCCGGCCCAGGTTGGTGTGCAGCACGACGCCCGTGGCGTTGAGCACCACGCGGGGGCCCGGCGCGGGCAGCGCGGCGACCGCGGCGTCGCGTACGTCATCGGGGTGCAGCTCGCCACGGCGGGCCCGCTCCTGGGCCCGGATGACGACCGCCTTCACCCGGTCCCGGCCGAGCGTCGCGCTGGCCGCGGCCAACCGAGGGTCGGCGAGCAGCGTGTCGGTGCGGGGCACCCGGCGTCGCGGGTCCACCGGCCCGTCACCCATCGCGTCATCTCCTGCACTGTTGGCGGAGACGGACGGGAATCGAACCCGCCTGGCCCGGGTCCCGGACCACACCGGTTTTGAAGACCGGGAGGGGCACCAGCCGCCTGAACGCCTCCACCGGACATTCGATCACATCGCGGGCGGGGCCGCCCGATCAGATGGAAGATCCATGCCCGTCCGCCGGGCGTCGGCCCGCTCGCGCTGCGGCACCACCGTGTACCGAGGGTCGCGCGCGGAGGCCACCCCGCCGTAGAAGATGCCGAACCGGGTCACCACCGACGCGGCCAGCAGCGCGGCGCCGGACAGCGCGCCGACCAGCCGGCTACGCCGACCAAGCAGCGCGCCAGCGACCCCACCGGCCGTCAACATCCGGCCGGCACGCAGCAGCCGACCGGGGCTGCCCAGCCGGTAGGGCTCACTGAGCAGACCGAGGCGCGTCTCCACCCGATGCGCGCCGTACAACTCCAGGGCCGCCCCGGCCACCGCCATCCTCCGGGCCGGCCCCGCCTGGGCCGGCGGCGCGGCGAGCAGACCCACGCCGGCGCCGCTGGCCAGCGCGCTGCCCGCGAAGATCACCGGCAACTCGGGGTACGCCTCATGCCAGGACGGCACCGCCGTGTCTGCGAGCAACACCCCGGTGTACGTGGCCAGCGCGGGCGCGGTGCCGGCGGCGAGCAGCCCGGCGACGTGCCCGACCGACGGCAACGCCCGACCGGCCAGCCCGAGCAGGCCGTGGCGCGGCAGCACACCGGCGGCCTCGGCGATCGCGGCGACACCAGCGGCCGGCCCGTACGCGGTGAGGATCCAGGTGCCCACCGACATCGGCGACGTCAGCTTCGCCACGCGCAGCATGTGGTGGAACCGCGCCGGCCGGCCGAGGTCCTTGACCAGGAAGACCGCGCTGGCGCTCACGGCGGCCAGCGCGGTGACCCGACCGGCGCGTCGCAACGCCGGCCGGCCGGTGAGCTGCCCACCGGCGGCGAGCAGTGACGAGCCGGCCGCCAGCCCGCCGGTGAACAGGTACGCCGCGATGTCCCACTTCCAGACCGGCGCCTTCAGGATGGGCCGACCGTAGTACGACGTGAACTCCGCCTCCGGCACCCGCAGTTCCTCACCGCCTCCGCGACGCCCACCTCCGCGACGCCCGCCCCGCCGGCCGGGTTCGGCGGTGCGCCGCTGTTGTCCGACCGCCGAGCTGGTGCCGGCGCCGTTCGCGGCCGGCAGCCCGGTGCTCTCGCCGTTCGCGGCCGGCAACTCGGTGCTGGCCGTCGGTCGGTCGCGACCATCGGCGGCCAACCGGTCCCGGAAGCGACGAAAGATCTCGCCCACCTCGGGGCGCTGCGGACTCACGAGGAACCTCCGACGAACGCGGCGACAGTGGCCGCCGCCATGGCGAGAGCCGCGAGGCCGGCGCGCTTCCACATCTTCGGCAGGTCGCGGGTGGTCACGATCGGGTCCGGTGGCAGCCCGTACACCTCCGGCTCGTCCAGCAGCAGGAAGAACGCACCGTCCCCACCGACGCCGTCGTTCGGGTCGTGCCCGTACAGGCGGGCCTCGGGGACGCCCCGCTCGTGCAGCGTCTCGACCCGCGCGGCGGCCCGCTCCCGCAACTCGTCGAGCGGCCCGTACTGGATCGACTCCGTCGGACACGCCTGCGCACACGCCGGCGTCATCCCCGCACCCAACCGGTCGTAGCACAGCGTGCACTTCCACGCCCGACCGTCGTCCTTACGCTGATCGATCACACCGTATGGACACGCGGAGATGCAGTAACCGCACCCGTTGCAGATGTCCTCCTGCACCACCACGGTGCCGAACTCCGTCCGAAACAACGAACCCGTCGGACAGACATCCAGACACGCCGCGTGCGTGCAGTGCTTACAGACGTCCGACATCATCAACCAGCGGAAGTCCGTACGCCCCTCCACACCCGAGCCACGCCCCGGCGGCTGCGCCCCCGGCATCCCCAGGAACTGTGGACCCGCGTCACCGCGGCCCGCGGCGGTCGGATCGGCCTCGATCGTGCCGAGCACGTCCACCGGCCCGCCCCCGGACATCCGGGCGGCGGCGGACGCCGTGCCGGTCGGCACACCCGGGTCCGTGCCGGTGCGCTCACTGGTGCCGGCCGCCACGGCCGCCGACGCCGCGCTGACCGAACCGTCCGTCGGCGTACCCGCGAACGGCGGTGTGCGGTGCCCGGCCGGCCGGGGCTGCTCGATGAACGCGACGTGCCGCCACGAGTTCGCGGTCAACGCGCCGGTGTTGTCATACGACATGCCGAGCAGGTCGAGCCCGCTCTCCGGGACGCCGTTCCATTCCTTGCAGGCCACCTCGCAGGCCTTGCAGCCGATGCAGACGCTGGTGTCGGTGAAGAACCCCATCCGCGGCGGCGCGTCCTCGTAACCGGCGTCCGGCGCCGGATCCAACGGCCCGTAGAGGCTGTTCGGGTCAGGAAGCACCGCGATCCCTCCCCTCACTGTCAGTGGTGACCACCGGGGCGTTGTGGCCCGGGTTGATCCCGGCGCGCCGCTGGTAGTCGGCGACCAGGTCCAGCAGCGCCGGCCCGGTCGGCCGACGGCCGGCCCGCACGTCGCAGGTGCCGACCTTGCTCTCCTGGATCAGCACGTTCGGGTCCAGGCTGATGCCGAACAGGTCGTTGGCCGAGTCGCCGGTCACCAGACCCTCGAAACCGAAGTGGTACGGCAACCACACCTGGTGGATCACCCGGTCCTCGACCCGCAACGGGGTGAGCCGATCCGTCACCAGCACCTTCGCCTCGATCACGGCACGACCGCTGACCAGGTGCGCCCAGCCCAGGTGGTCGAGGCCGCGTTCGACGGCCAGCTCCGGGGACACCTCCACGAACATCTCCGGCTGCAACTCGGCCAGCGGCGACACCGTCCGACTCATCCCACCGGCCGTGTGGTGCTCGGTAAGCCGGCTGACAGTGAACACGTACGGGAACACCTGGCTGTGCTCCTCCGGCGGGCTCGGGTTCACCGAGTTCACCGGATGCGCGTACATCTTGCGGGTCGGGTTGGCCTGCTGCCTGTAGAGCGGGTTACGCACCGGCGACTCCACCGGCTCGTAGTGCGTCGGCAACGGGCCGTCCAGGACACCGCTGGGCGCGTACAGCCAGCCCTTCCCGTCGCCCTGCATGATGAACGGGTCGTCGCCGGCGATGCCCTCCGTCCCGGACGCGCCGGGTGGCGGCCGGTACGACGGCGGTTTGGTCTTCTCGAAGTCCGGCACGTCGTAGCCGGTCCACTCGCTCTTGTCCGCGTCCCACCAGACGTAGCGTTTGCGCTCACTCCACGGGTTGCCGTCCGGGTCGGCGGACGCACGGTTGTAGAGGATGCGCCGGTTCGCCGGCCACGCCCACCCCCACTCGGCGGCCACCCAGTCCTGCTCGTGTCGGGACTTGCGCCGCGCCGCCTGGTTCACGCCGTCGGCGTACACCCCGGTGTAGATCCAGCAACCGATCGCGGTGGAGCCGTCCGCGCGGGCCTCGGCGAAGCTGGACAGCGGGCGGCCGGTCGTCACGTCGTACCCGTTGATCTCGCGCAGCACCGCCTCGGCGCTCGGCTCCGCGTTCGGGCCGTGCGTGGGGTAGTCCCAGGTGAGGTCGAGCAGCGCACGGTCGCGCGGCAGCTTCGAGTCGGCCAGTTTCTCGCGCAGCTTGCGCCCGAGGTGGTAGAAGAACCACAACTCGGAGCGGGCGTCGCCTGGCGGCTCGACGGCCTTCTCCCGCCACTGCAACAGGCGCTGCGTCTGCGTGAACGTGCCCTCCTTCTCCACGTGCGAGGCGGCGGGCAGGAAGAACACCTCCGTGCGGCACTCCTCGGGCACGATCTCCCCGGTGGCAACCTCGGGACCGTTCTGCCAGAACGTCGCACTTTCGATCATGAACAGGTCCCGGACGACCAGCCAGTCGAGGTTGGCCATTCCCAGGCGCTGCGCCCGGCCGTGCGCCGAACCGACCGCCGGGTTCTGCCCGAGCAGGAAATAGCCCTTGATCTTCCCGTCGATCATGTTCAGCACCTGCTGGTAGGTGCCGTGGTCACCGGTCAGCCGCGGCAGGTAGCCGTAGCAGTAGTCGTTCTCCGGTGTCGCCGCGTCACCCCAGTACGCCTTGAGCAGGCTGGCGGCGAACGACCCGGCGTTACCCCAGAAGCCCTTCTGGCCGGGGTGCCGGATGCTGTCCACCCACTCGTCGAAGGTCGGGTGGTCGGCGTGGTGCGGCATCGGCAGGTAACCCGGAAGCAGGTTGAACAGCGTCGGAATGTCCGTGGAGCCCTGGATGCTGGCATGACCCCGCAGCGCCATCACCCCACCACCCGGGCGGCCCATGTTGCCGAGCAACAGCTGGATGATCGCGCCGGTGCGGATGTACTGCACACCCACGCTGTGCTGCGTCCAGCCCACCGAGTAGATCAGCATCCCGGTGCGCTCCCGGCCGGAGTTCTCCGTCCACGCCCGGGCCAACTCCAGGAACTTGTCCTGGGGGATGCCACAGACCCGCTCGACCATCTCCGGGGTATAGCGAGCGAAGTGTCGCTTGAGGATCTGGTAGACGCAGCGCGGATGCTGCAACGTCTCGTCCCGCGGGGTGTCCCCGTCGATCTGCGCGCCGTGCGACTCGTGCTCCAGCCCGGACGCGGTGTCGCGCTCCTTGGCCGTGTGCCCACTGCCGGACGAGTCCTCGTTGCCCTCGTACTGCCAGCTGTCCTGCACGTAGGTGCCGGTCTCCGGGTCGAACCCGGAGAAGAACCCGTCGCCGTCCTCGGTGTCGCTGAACTGCTCGCTCACGATCGTCGCCGCGTTCGTGTACGACAGCACGTACTCCCGGAAGTCCAACTCGTTGTCCAGGATGTAGCGCACCACGCCACCGAGCAGCGCGATGTCCGTGCCCGCCCGGATCGGCAGGTACGAGTCAGCCAGCGCGCTGGTGCGGGTGAAACGCGGGTCGACGTGGAAGACCTTCGCACCCCGACGCTTGGCCTCCATCACCCACTGGAAACCCACCGGGTGCGCCTCAGCCATGTTCGAACCCTGGATGACGATGACGTCAGCGTTGGCGATGTCCTGCTGGAAATCCGTCGCACCGCCACGACCGAAGCTGGCCCCCAGACCGGGGACGGTGGCGGAGTGTCAAATACGGGCCTGGTTCTCGATCTGCAACGCACCGGCCGCGGTGAACAACTTCTTGATGAGGTAGTTCTCCTCGTTGTCCAGCGTCGCCCCACCCAGACTGGAGAAACCCAGCGTCCGGTTGAGCGGCCGGCCCTGCGTGTCGACGTCCTCCCAGGTCTGCTCACGAGCCGCGAGCACCCGGTCGGCGATCATGTCGAGCGCGGTGTCGAGGTCCAGATCCTCCCACTGCGTCGAGTAGGGAGGGCGGTAGCGAACCTTCGTCTGCCGCAGCGGGCTGGTCACCAGGCTCTTGCTGGCCGAACCCTTCGGGCAGAGCCGACCCCGCGAGATCGGGCTGTCCGGGTCGCCCTCGATCTGACTGACCTGCCCGTCCTTGACGAACACCCGCTGACCGCAACCCACCGCGCAGTACGGGCACACCGAACGGGCCACGCTGTCGGCGGTTTCCGTGCGAGCGGTGAGCGCTCGGGATCCATCGGACTTCGCCGCGGCACCCCGCCCCAACGGGTCGGTGCCGGTGAGCTGGCGGTAGACCGGCCAACCCTCGATGAAGGTACGCAGACCCATGCCCCGACACCCCCTCCCACGCGAGCGACCCCATGAACATAGGCCAGCCGAGACATCTTCGCGAGCGGGGGGAAGTCAGACAGCGCCGCCCCCGGCCGTTGTGGGCTCGGGGGCGGCGCTGGTGTCGGTGTGCAGGTCGCCTCTCGGCGAGTGGCGCGACGCGGCTCCAGCCGAACGGTATTCCGCGAAGGCGATATTAGGTGAGGCCCGGGGACACTGAGTCACACCGACACTGACCACAACCGGCTCGGCCCCCACGTTGTTCCCCCACCTGACCGCACCCGCCCGTCCGATGCACCGCCCGGCTGTCCGCCGGCCGGCGACTGCTCACCGCAACGGCTCGCCGCACCGCCCGCCACGTGGGCTTACCGCACCGCCCGCCACGTGGGTTTGCCGCGCCGCCGGCCGCACCGCCGCCGAGTCGCACCGCCGCCGAGTCGCCCCGCCGTCGAGTTGCACCGCCGATCGCCGCACGGCCACGACCATCCACCCACCACCGAGCCGCGCGTCGGCCGCACAGAAACGGAAATGCCGCTGGCCGGCACCCCGGGTGGGGTGCCGGCCAGCGGTCGGGTCGTTCAGTGTTGGTGTCAGCTGTTCCAGTGCTGGGCGACGAGGTCGGTGGCCTGCTGTTCCCACTGGGCGTAGGCGTCGGGGTAGGCGGAGACCTGGACGGTCT